>DASTEA010000218.1:0-4359 GCA_035710075.1 Thiobacillus sp. | reverse complement strand
ATGGAAACCCTGCGGCAGGCCGACGTCGTGCAGCGCCTGCTCGACGGTGCGCACCAGGTGCTTGGCGTGACGCATGAAGCGCTTGCCCGAGGGCGTCAGTTCCGCGCCGTTGCGCCCGCGCTGGAACAGACGCGCACCGAGCGCGTTTTCCAGCGTGTGGATGCGCGCGCTCACCGTCGATTGCGTGACATGCAGGCGGCTGGCCGCAGCAACGAAGTTGCCGGTGGCGGCCACCGTCAGGAAGGTGCGGGCGAGTTCAGTATCCATGCGGGGTTTATATATCGAATTATTCGATAGTACATAGCAAAATTTATCGTTGGATGAATATATAAGAGATCCCTAAACTAGCTCCACCGTAACAGAAGGAGCCTGCCATGAATCAAACCCCCGATTTCGCGGCCTTGATGCCCGAACGCGACGCTGAAGGCTATCTCATCGAACCCGGCGACTGGAACGACGAGGTGGCGCAAGTCCTGGCGCAGGAAGAGAACATCCAGCTTACCGACGACCACTGGGACACGATCCGGTTCATGCGTGACTACTTCGAGGAACACCAGGTGATCGCCGATGCGCGCTTCGTGATCAAGCACCTGGCGGAACGGATGGGCAGGGATGCGCAGAAGAAGCTGTTCGACCTCTATCCCTATGGCTACGTGAAGCAGGCCTGCAAAATTGCCGGCATGCGGCGCCCACGCGCCTGGAGCACGGGTTGATTTCGCATCGCGCCTGACGCCCGGTAAGGGCTTGAGGTGAACCCCACGCTTGCCTAAGCCCTGCCCAGCGCAGGGCATGGGCGCCCTTTTGCTTTTTTACGTCCGCCCACTGGATTCACGACTATGGTACGCAAACTGGCTTACTCGGTTTCAGAACGCGAGCACTGGATTTCCGCCGCGGGTGGCCTCATCGGCCTCCTCGCGGTGCTGTGGTCGAGCCATTTATGGATCGACGGGCATGGCGGGATGCTGGCCATCGCCTCGATGGGGGCGTCGGCCGTGCTGCTGTTTGCCGCGCCGCATGGTGCGATGTCGCAGCCATGGCCGGTTTTGGGCGGCCATCTGGTGTCGGCGCTGATCGGCGTCACCTGCGCGCGCTGGCTGGGCGGCGAGCCGATGCTGGCGGCGTCGCTGGCGGTGGCGCTGTCGATCGCCGCCATGTACAGCCTGCGCTGCCTGCACCCGCCGGGCGGGGCGACCGCGCTGTTTGCCGTCCTCGGTGGCGAAACCGTGCATGCGCTTGGGTATGGCTATCTGTTCAGCCCGGTGCTGCTGAATATCGTCGTGCTGGTTACGGTGGCGGTGTTGTTCAACTACCCGTTCGCCTGGCGCCGTTACCCGCAAAGCTGGCATCACCGCTCGCAACCTGTTGCCATGACTGCCGAAAAAAGCATGATTCCGCACAGCAGCCTGGTCTACGCGCTGTCGCAGATCGACACCTTCGTCGACATCAGCGAAGACGACCTGCAGCGGATTTATGCGCTGGCGCTGGCGGATCAGCCGCAGCCGGTTGTGGCGGTGGCGGCTACAACCCAGCCCGCCGAGTCGCTGGGCTGAATCGTCGTCTGCGCGGTTCAGCGCGCCCGATCGTCCTTTTGAAGAATTACCCCAGCGCAGTATCCAGCACCATCATGACGACGAAGCCGCCGATGAGTCCCAGCGTGGCGGCCTGCTCGTGGCCCTTGCGGTGGGTTTCCGGAATGATTTCGTGCGACACCACCCAGAGCATCGCGCCGGCGGCAAAACCCAGCCCGGCGGGGTAGAGCGGCGCGAAGCCGGAAGTGAGCGCGACGCCGACGATGGCGCCGAGCGGCTCGGCCAGCCCGGTGAGCGCGCCGGCGAGCGCGGCCTGCCACGGCGCATAGGCCACGGTGCGCAGCGCCACCGCCACCACCAGCCCTTCGGGGATGTCCTGGATCGCAATCGCTGCCGCGAGCGGCACCCCGACCGAGGTGTCGCCGTCGGAAAAGCCGACGCCGATCGCCATGCCTTCGGGGAAATTGTGCAGCGCGATGGCGAATACCATCAGCCAGACGCGGCGCAGATGCATCCAGTCGGGGCCGTGGCGGCCGGCGCTGAGATGCTCGTGCGGCACGGCCTTGTCGGCCAGCAGCAGGAACAGCGCGCCCAGCACCAGACCCGCGGCAACGATGGCGGCGCCCGCCGGCTTGCTGCCGAGGATCTCGGTACCAGCGGCGACGCCGGGCAGGATCAGTGAAAAGGAAGCCGCCGCTGCCATCACCCCGGCGCCAAAGCCCAGCATCACGTCTTCCCAGCGCGTTGAAATCCTGCGGATGAACAGCGCCGGCAGCGCGCCCAGTGCGGTGGCCAGCGCCGCCACGCCGGACCCGGCGAGTGCCAGCCCCATCGGGGTGTCGAGCCGGGTGCCGCCCTGCGCCCACGCCACCCACACCAGCGCCGCCAGCAGCGCGATGAACAGCGCGGCGCCGCCAAGCCGCGCCGCATAAAGGTGGCGCGGGTCGCTGAAATAATCCTGCAAAGTACGGACGGCGATGTTCATGGATTCACTTTAGCCAATGCCCAGCGCCTCGCCATCGTCCAGCGGTCGGGGCCGACGCCGGTCATGGCCAGGCGTGTTCGTCGCGCGCGACGGGATGCACAGGGGGCGGCCTAAATAGCGCACAACCTGCATTCAAGACCCCGGATGAAACTCCAATCATGAATAATCTAGAATAATTTGATTAATCAAATCGAACGGATGACATGACGCTGCAAGAGCTGAAGTATCTGGTGGCACTGGCGGATCAGGGCCATTTCGGCCGTGCGGCCGAAGCCTGCTTCATCACCCAGTCGACGCTCTCCACCCAGATCAAGAAGCTGGAGGACTTTCTCGGCGTGACGCTGTTCGACCGCAGCCTGAAGCGCGTCACCCCGACGCCGATCGGCCGCGAGATCCTGGCGGCGGCGCGCAACATCGTCGAGGAGTCCGAGCGCATTCGCGAACTGGCCAAGCACGCGCAGGACCCGATGGCGCGCACCATTCACCTCGGCGTGATCCCCACGCTGGGGCCGTATTACCTGCCGCATGCGCTGACGCTGGTGCACAGGAAGCATCCCGACCTGCGCCTGCTGCTGCGCGAGGAAATGACGCCGCAGATTCTCGAGCACCTGGCCGACGGCAAGCTCGACGCCGGCCTGCTGGCGCTGCCCGTCAGCGACGACAGCCTGCGCGTCGAGCCGCTGTTCTACGAGCCGTTTTATGCCGCGCTGCCCGCCGGGCATCCGCTCGCCAAGAAACAGGTGCTGAAGGTGGCCGACATCATGGCCGAGAAGCTGCTGCTGCTGGACGAAGGACATTGTCTGCGCGACCAGGCGCTCGATGTCTGCGGCAGCGGGTCGCGCGGCCGCGAGGAGGTGCGCGCCACCAGCCTGGAAACCCTGCGTCAGATGGTGGGCATGGGGCTGGGGCTGACGCTGCTGCCGGCGCTGGCGGTCGAGGCCGCGCCGCGCGCAAGCAAAAAGGCGATCGCAATCCGCCCGTTCAAGGCGCCGCCGCCGGGGCGCACCATCGGGCTGGTGTGGCGCCGTCGTGCGCCGTTTCCCGAAACCTTCGAACGGCTGGCGCAGACGCTGAAGGGCGCGCTGCCGGGCGAAGTGGGCGCTGTCTGATGTCCGGCCTCAACGATCCGCGCGTCTTTTTCGCCGCCGAACGCACGCTCATGGCGTGGAACCGCACCGGCCTCACGTTGATGGCGTTCGGCTTCGTGCTCGAACGCTTCGGCCTGTTTCTGCATGTGCTGCGCCAGGATCCGATGCATCCCGGGCGCGACCTGTCATTCTGGATCGGCATTGCGTTTATCGCGCTGGCCTTGCTGGTCATCGGCTTTTCCATCGCGCAGTTCCGGCGCGTCCTGAAAACGCTGAAGCCGGCCGAAATTCCGGATGGCTATAGCACCTGGCCGGGTATTGCGGTGAACCTGTCGGTGGTGGTGCTGGGCCTCGCGCTGATGGCGTATCTGTTCTCGGAACTGTAGGCGTGGTCAGGCGCTTTTTTCGAGGCGCAGCCGCAGCGCGTCGCCCGGTTTCGCATCCAGCCCCGGCAGGCGCAGCGTCTGTCCCTCGATTTCGAGCACGGTCCAGCCGTCGTCCCGTGCGACAACACGCGCGCGGTGTCCGGCTGTCACACCCAGGTGGGCAAGCCCGTCCGCCGCTTCACCCTGCCATGCCACGCGCCCGGCTTCCAGGCACAGCAGATGATCTGCCAGCCGCACCACTTCTTCCACCGAGTGGCTGACATACAGCACCGGGATCGCCAACCTTTGATGCAGCTGGTCGAGATACGGCAGGATTTCGGCGCGGGCGCCGGCGTCGAGCGCCGCCAGCGGTTCGTCCATCAGCAGCAGGT
>DASTEA010000217.1:0-3354 GCA_035710075.1 Thiobacillus sp. | reverse complement strand
CCCAGGAATTCGGTGCGCTCACCATCATGG
This sequence comes from Thiobacillus sp., assembly GCA_035710075.1. GTDB lineage: Bacteria > Pseudomonadota > Gammaproteobacteria > Burkholderiales > Thiobacillaceae > Thiobacillus. The sequence continues at coordinate 3,324 of DASTEA010000217.1, read as the reverse complement.
ACTGCGTCACCAGCCTCGGCGGCACGCCGCTCTACATGGACAAGTGGGGCATCGACGCGGCGTATTCGGGCAGCCAGAAATGCCTGTCGTCCACCCCCGGCCTGTCGCCGGTGTCGTTCTCCGAGCGCGCCATTGAGCGCATCAAGGCGCGCACAACCGTGGTGCAGAGCTGGTTCCTCGACCTCACCCTGGTGCTCGGCTACTGGCAGTCAGCCGGCAAACGCACCTACCACCACACCGCGCCGATCAATCCGATGTACGGCCTGCACGAAGCGCTGGTGATCCTGGAGGAGGAAGGCCTGGAAAACGCCTGGGCGCGCCACCGCGCGATGCACGAAAAACTGAAAACCGGGCTCGAAGCCATGGGCCTCAAATATGTGGTGGAGGAATCGGCGCGCCTGCCGCAACTCAACTCGATCTACGTCCCCGCAGGCGTCGACGAGGCCGCGGTGCGCGCCCGCCTCTTGAGCGAATTCAATCTGGAAATTGGTGCCGGCCTCGGCGACATGGCCGGCAAGATCTGGCGCGTCGGCCTGATGGGCTATTCTGCAAAGCAGGAAAACGTCGACTACTGCCTGAAGGCGTTGAAAGCCTGCTTGCCCTGAGCCTAATCCCCTCTGTTCTTCGACGAGGCTGCTTCCTGCACGATCAAACCGGAAAGGGCCGGTTCAAGCCCGGCAACCTTGCGCCGGTCGCCGACAAGGCTGTTGTGGCGGGATTAAGCGACGCCGGACGCTCAAGGATGCCGCGGCTGAACTCGCAAGCCTGCAGGGTCGCATCAACTGGCTGTAAAGCCTTGCCACGGCCAGACCCCGTCAAATCAGGCCCATGATCAGCAGCACAATCAGGATCACGACGAGCAAACCGAGGCCGCCGCTCGGACCGTAGCCCCAACCCCGGCTGTGCGGCCAGACTGGGATCGCGCCGATCAGGATCAGGATCAGCACGATGAGGAGGATGGTTCCAATGCTCATGGTTAAGTCCTCGTGACGTTGACAACACGTGCGCCCGGATAAACCTGGCGCGCCCTAGCCGCCGAGACCCCCGCCAAGATAGCCGATTTTTTCCAGGTCTTCCTTGGTACAGGCGTCGTTGAGGCACAGGAACTTCCGCCCGTGGTCCTCCAGGGAGGCGAGGTTGATATCGGGTTCGACGAAACCCTCGGCCTCCATAAAAATGAAGTGGTAGGTGTTGCCGACCTGCAATTCCAGTACGCCCTCGTTGCTTTCGCCATAGTCATGCCAGCGATCACCCTTCCCGCCCGGGATTTCGGGGGCCGATTGGCCGCTGTTGTCGTCTTTCCAGGCGACGATCACGGGACGAGAGAGAACTTCGCCGGCTTTGTCCACGGCCGCGCGACGTGCCTGTGAAAAATCACTCACGTTGGTATCGGGTAATGCGATTCTTTCCATGCTGCCTCCTGATCAATGCCCTTTGCCTTCGAACATTGTCATCGTGGCTGACGGGTTGAGAAAGGCACGTAGGACTTCGCCGATACTCGGGAAGGCGCCTGCTGAAAAGCGGGCTGCAAGCGCGGAGCGATCGGATAGCGGATGCAGGTCCGTCCCGCGCAGATCATCGGACCGGGGGACAGATGAAATGCGGTGGCGCGGCCCCGGGGTGAGCAGACTACAAGCCCAGCCGCTGCCAGATCGTGGTGCAGGGGCCGGCCTGGTTCATGGTGTAGAAATGCAATCCGGGCGCGCCGCCGGCGAGCAGGCGGTCGCACAGGTCGGTCACCACATCCAGCCCGAAGGCGCGAATCGACGGCAGGTCGTCGCCGTAGGTCTCCAGTTTCTTCCGCAGCCAGCGCGGGATCTCCGCGCCGCAGGCATCCGAAAACCGCGCCAGTTGCAGGTAGTTGCCGATCGGCATGATGCCGGGGACGATGGGAATGGAAACCCCCAGCGCGCGCGCATCCTCGACGAAGTTGAAGTAGGCGTCGGCGTTGAAGAAATACTGCGTGATCGCCGCATTCGCGCCGGCGTCGACCTTGCGCTTGAAATTGGCCAGATCTTCCGTGTAGGAGCGCGCCTGCGGGTGGATTTCCGGATAGGCGGCCACCTCGATTTCGAACCAGTCGCCGGTTTCGCGGCGGATGAAGTCCACCAGTTCATTGGCGTAGTTGAACGCGCCGGCGTCCATGCTGCCCGAGGGCAGGTCGCCGCGCAGCGCGACCAGATGGCGGATGCCCTGGCTTTTGTATTCGGTGAGGATGTCGCGGATGTTCTCTTCGGTCGAGCCGATGCACGACAGGTGCGGCGCCGCCTCGGAACCATCGGCCTGGATCTCGCGAACGGTTTCCAGGGTGCGGTCGCGGGTCGAGCCGCCGGCACCGAAGGTGACGGAGAAGAATTTTGGATTGAGTTGCGCCAGTTGCCTGCGGGTGGCGCGCAGTTTCTCGGCGCCTTCCGCCGTCTTGGGCGGGAAGAATTCGAAGCTGAATGTGTGTTCGGTCATGTTCAGTGCATGCCTTTCTTGTTGGGGATGAGCGCGGACAGCGCCCAGGCGATCACGCCGTAGAGGATCGCGCCGAACACGGCGGCCCAGAAGCCCTCGACATGGAATCCGGGCAGCAGCGCGCTGGCGAGCCAGAACAAGAAACCGTTCAGCACCAGATAGAAAATCCCCAGCGTGAGCACGGTGATCGGCAGGGTGAGAATCGCCAGCACCGGGCGCACCAGCGTATTGATGAAGCCCAGCACCAGCGCGGCGAGCAGCGCCGTGCCGAAGCCCGCCACCTGAATGGCGGGCAGCAGATACGTCACCGCCAGCAGGGCAACGGCATTGAGAATCCACAGCAGCAGTAAACGCATGGCGCGCGCTCCTTCCAGGTGAGGTCGATCAGTAGCGGTAATGCTCGGCCTTGTACGGACCGGTCTTGGGCACGCCGATGTAGGCCGCCTGCTGATCGGTCAGTTCGCTCAGCTGCGCGTTGAGCTTTTTCAACTGCAGGCGCGCGACCTTTTCGTCGAGATGCTTGGGCAGGGTGTAGACGCCGACCGGGTACCTGCCGGAATCGCGCTCCTGCCACAGCTCGATCTGAGCGATGGTCTGGTTGGCGAAGCTCGAGCTCATCACATACGAGGGGTGGCCGGTGGCGCAGCCGAGGTTCACCAGGCGGCCCTTGGCCAGCAGGATGATGCGGCGGCCAGAGGGGAAGATGATGTGATCGACCTGCGGCTTGATCTCGTCCCACTCATAGCCCTCGATGCTGGCGACGTCGATCTCGTTGTCGAAGTGGCCGATGTTGCAGACGATGGCCTGGTCCTTCATCTTCGCCATGTGGTCGTGGGTGATGACGTGGAAGTTGCCGGTGGCGGT
>DASTEA010000216.1:0-7047 GCA_035710075.1 Thiobacillus sp. | reverse complement strand
TCGATCTCCCAGGTCGAGGTGAAGGGCTACCGGCTCTTTACCGTCATCCTGCGCGATATCAGCAGGCGCATCCTCGACGAAAAGGCTTTGCGCGAGAGCGAAGAGCGGATGGCGCTGTTCGCCGCCACCACCTTCGAGGGCATCCTCATCAGCGAGGGCGGCCGCATCGTCGACTGCAACGAGCAGATCGCGCGAATGACGGGCTATCCGATCAGCGACCTTGTCGGACGGTCGATCGTGGAACTGATCGCCCCCGAAGACCGCGAACGGGCCGCTGAAATTATCCGCAACGGCAACGACACCATCGCCGAGCACACCGTCCTGCGCAAGAACGGGAGTCGCATCCTCATCGAAGCCCACGGCAAGACAATCCCGGCCGGATCTCCCGACGGACGTCGCCTGACGACGGTGCGCGACATCACCGAGCGCAAGCGGACCGAGCAGGCCTTGCGCGCCAGGCAGGCAGACCTCAACCACGCCCAGTCCGTAGGCCAGATCGGCAGCTGGCGGCTCGACATCCAGCGCAACAGACTGCACTGGTCAGACGAGAACTACCGTATTTTCGGCGCGCCCGTGGGCACACCGCTCAGCTACGAAACCTTCCTTTCCATCGTGCACCCGGATGACCGGGCGTATGTCGAGCGCATGTGGAAGGCCGCCTTGCGGGGCGCGCCCTACGATATCGAGCACCGCCTGGTGGTGGACGGCGCGGTGAAATGGGTACGCGAACGGGCCGAAATGGAATTCGACGAGCAGGGGGCGGTGGTGGGCGGATTCGGCACCACGCTGGACATCACCAAACTCAAGCAGGCCGAGCAGGCGCTGATCGAGGCCGACCGTCGCAAGGACGAGTTCCTTGCCATGCTCGCCCACGAATTGCGCAACCCGCTGACGCCGATCCGCAACGCCGCGCATGTGCTGGGCCGCCTGGGCATCCAGGAGCCGCGGGTGCAGTGGGCGCAGCAGACCATCGAGCGGCAGGTGGACCATCTCACCCGGCTGGTGGACGAACTGCTCGACGTCTCGCGCATTGTGCGCGGCAAGGTCACGCTCAAGATGGAGCCGGTCGAGCTGGCCGCGGTGGTGAACCAGGCGCTGGAGATGGCCCGCCCGCAGATCGACGCCAAGGGGCATCGGGTCGCGCTGAAGCTGCCTCGCCAGCCGGTCCATCTGCAAGGCGACCCGGTGCGGCTTGCGCAGGTGGTGCTCAACTTGCTGGACAACGCCGCCAAATACACGCCGGATGGCGGCAGCATCGAGGTCGAGGCGAGCGTCGCCGGCCCGGTGATCGAGATCCAGGTGCGCGACAACGGCATCGGCATCCCGGCCGAACTGCTGCCGCACGTGTTCGACCTGTTCCAGCAGGGTGAGCGCAGCCTCGATCGCAGCCAGGGCGGGCTGGGGATCGGCCTGACTCTGGTGAAACGGCTGGTGGAGATGCACGACGGGGTGCTGAAAGCGCACAGCGCCGGGGCGGGACTGGGCTCGACCTTCACGATCTGGCTGCCGGCCTTGCCCGAAACGCCGGCAGCCGACAGCCGTGCGGCGCTGACCGCGAGCCCCGCCAAGGGGCTGCGCTGCCGGGCGCTGGTGGTCGACGACGACCCCGCCGTGGCCGACAGCATGACCGTGCTGCTCGAGCTCGAAGGCCATGAGGTCAGGACAGCCGCGAGCGGCGAGGTGGCGCTGGCGCTTGCCCGCAGCTTCCACCCCCAGCTGATCCTGCTCGACATCGGATTGCAGGGCATGGACGGTTATCAGGTGGCGCGGCAGCTGCGAGCACAACAGGCCCCAGGCGAAAGGCTGTGCCTGGTGGCGGTGACCGGCTACGGCCACGAGGAGGCCCGGGTCCGCTCCGAGGAAGCGGGCTTCGACCGGCATCTGGTCAAGCCGGTGTATCCCGATGCCCTGTTCGAACTGCTGGCGGAAATCAGCGACGAGGCGAACAGGCAAGCGTGAAACTGCCGGCGCCACTGCTTGCCCATGACCACACGATCCATCGGGTGGTGCAGGTCGATCCTCGCCGCGTCATCGTGCTCACCGTGCTGCTGGGGCTGGCTTTTTCGGCGCTGCTCGCGATTCCGTTCGTGTTCTACCAGCGGGCCGAAACCGAGCACAGCCTGAGCCTCATGCAGGCCGAGCAGGAGCGGATCATCAAGCTTGCGGCAAGCGCCATCCACCAGGAAATGGACGCGGTGCTGTCCGACCTGCGCTACTTGTCGCAGCACAACGCGATCAGGAATCACCTGGCACGTGACAGTCGCGGCAGCCGTATTGATCTGGCCACGGAGTACATGGGGCTGGCGAGGCAGAAGCGCCTCTACGATCAGGTTCGCTTCATCGGTCTGGACGGCAGCGAGGTGGTGCGCGTCGACTTCAACAATGGCCACCCCGAAACCGTCGTGGACCCTGATCTCGAGGATAGACACGACCGCGCCTATTTCGAGGAAACCCAGTGGCTGTCGCCGGGCCAGATCTACGTCTCGCCGCTCGACCTGAATCCTGAACCGGGCGCCGCCGAACCCTTGGGGCCGGTCATCCGCTTCGCCACGCCGGTGGCCGACGAGCAGGGCCTGATCCGCGGCATGGTGGTGCTCGACTACCTGGGGCAGCGCCTGCGCGACAAGCTGGTGACGCTGGAAGGGCAGGCCGGCAGGATCCAGTTGTTCGACGCGCAGGGGCATGGGCTGATGGGCGCCGGCCGCGACGCGGACCCGGCCTTGACGGGCCGCGGACGGCCGCGGCCAAGCCTTGCCGAGCGGGCCGCGCGGCTGTGGCGGCAGATGGAAAGCGAACAATCCGGCGTTCGTCAAACCGATGCATCGCTGATCCGGTTCGAGCGCGTCTATCCCCTGCTCGGCGAGAACCTCACGCCAGCCCAGGCCGGCTATGCCAGCCCGGTCGACGCCGACCGCTATGTATGGACGGTTGCCGTCGAGTACTCGCAGTCGGCCATGCAGGCAGCCAATCAGGCACTGCTGAAAAATCTGTCGACGGTTTACGGCACGCTGGTGCTGTTCGCTTTCCTGGTCGCCGGCGCGCTTGCCCTGACCATCAGCCGCAACAGGGCGCTCGCCCAGGTCATGGAAAAAGTGATGGACAACGTACCCGTCCTGATCGCCTATGTCGACGCGGAACAGCACTATCGCTTCAACAACATGGCCTACGAGCGCGCCTTCGGCCTCAAGCCCAGGCAGATCTACGGCAAGTCCATGCGGGAGCTGCTGGGCGAAGAGGCCTATCGGGCGGCGCGCCCCTACATCGAACAGGCGCTCGCCGGGAAAGCGGTGAGTTTTGAACGCCAGCTGGCCTTCACCGACTCGGGCACGCGTGACGTGGCCATTTCCTACCTGCCGGATCCCGCGCCCCAGGGAGGCGTGCGCGGCTTTTACGTCATGGTCAACGATGTCAGTCCGATCAAGGCGTCGCAGCGCCGCGAGCGGCAGCACATGCTCGAACTGGCGCACGTCACGCGTCTCGCCAGCCTGGGCGAAATGGCGACCCAGATCGCCCACGAGATCAACCAGCCGCTGGCCGCCATTGCCCTGTACAGCGCGGCAGGCCTACGCACCATCGCCGGCGAATGCGACCGCAACAAGATGGAGACCTGGCTCGAGGCCATCAATGCCCAGGCGAAGCGGGCCAGCGAAATCGTCAAGCGGGTGCGCAGCTTCGTGCAGAAGGGGGAGCCCCGACTCGTCCCGCTGGACCTCAACCTGGTCGCCCGCGAGACCGCCGCCCTGGTCGATCACGATGCCCGCTCGCATGACGTCGAGATCGTCCTCGAGCTGGCTGAGGGCCTGCCCCTGGTGCAGGGGGAGCGCGTGCTACTGGAACAGGTCATCTTCAACCTGCTGCGCAACGCCATCGATGCGGTGCTGGCCGGACCCGGCGAGCGCCGGGTCACGCTGCGGACGTTCTCCGACGCGCAACTGGTCTATGTTGAAGTCAGCGATACCGGGCCAGGCGTGGATCCAGCGCTCGGTGAGCAGATTTTCAATTCATTCGTGACCAGCAAGCAAGGGGGCTTGGGTATGGGGCTGGCCATCAGTCGTTCGATCGTCGCGGCGCACGGCGGCAGCCTGCGCTATGCCAGCAATCCGGGGGGTGGCGCCACATTCACGTTCAGCGTGGCGCAGGTGGCCAGCTGATGGGCGCGCACCTGCCAACCGTTTATATCGTCGACGACGACGATGCGGTGCGCGAGGCGCTGGGGGCGCTGCTCGGTTCGGTGGCGCTGCGCCATCAGTGCTTCGCCGCGGCGGAGGACTTTCTTTCGGTGGCGAGTCCGCGCATGCGGGGCTGCCTGCTGCTCGACGTGCGCATGCCCGGCATGGGCGGGCTGGAGCTGCAGCGCTTTCTGCGGGAACAGGAGGTCGCGTTGCAGGTCATCATCATCACCGGACACGGCGATGTGCCCATGGCGGTGCGCGCCCTCAAGTCCGGCGCGTCCGACTTCATCGAGAAACCGTTCAACGAGCAGGACCTGCTCGACCGCATTCAGGCCTGCCTGCGGGAGGACCAGGAATTCTGGAACACCCGGCAGGCACTGAATGAGGCAGCGGCGCGCTTCGAAGCGCTGACACCGCGCGAGCGGGCGGTGATGGAATTGATCGCGGCCGGCAATCACACCAAGAAGATCGCGCTGCAGCTCGACATCCAGGATCGAACCGTGGATGTCCACCGCTTCAACATCATGCGCAAGGTGGGCGTTCGCACCCTGGCCGAGCTGCTGCACCTGTGGTCGGTCGCCCATAACCGGTCAGCACAGAGCGTTTGACGCGCGCCCCGCGCCCGCTGGCGGCCGGGGCCCGGGCGGAAGCGCACGGGGAACGGCATGCAGAATGGCGGCGAGACCGGTCCACACGCTGATCCCCAATTGCGCTTCGTCCCCGTCAGCACCACGGTGATCGACACCAACCGCGGCGGCATCCGGCTGGCCTGGTGAGCAGTGCGGGCGGCAATCTTGACTAATATCAAAATTCAAAACAAGTGGAGGGTGCCCGGTGAGCCGGCAGGGCGAAGCGATGGATGTGCACACGCTAGAAAAGGTCAAGCAGCAGTGGCAAGCCGCTGCGGACATGATGCCGCAGCTCCTCTGTCTGCTGAACGCCAAGGGCCAGCTTATCCACATCAATCGCACCATCGAGCGGTGGGGGCTGGGCAGCGTCTCCGGTGTCAGGGGGCGGCAGCTGCACGAGGTGCTGCATCCGGATTGCAGCGACCCCCAGTGCTACTTCAAATCCCTCTGGATGGGCGCGGCAGCCAGGCTGGCTAGCGGGGAGCGTACCGAGTGCGAGGCTTTCGACGCCGTGCTCAAGCGTCATTTCTCGGTTCTCGTGCAACCCCTGGTGCGGCCGCCGCAGCAGTTCCGGGGGGCGGACGATCTGCATACCGTCGTGATGATGGGCGATATCAGCGACTTCAAGCACGCCGAGGCCGGATACCAGCGCCTCTACGAAGAGCTCGAGTGTCTGGCGTGCAAGGAAAAGGAAAGGCGCGAGTTGAGCGAGGGCATGCAGGCGCGCCTGCTGGCCATCCTCGAGAAAACCACCGATTACGTCGCCATGGCCGACGCCGCGGGAGGCATCCTCTACCTGAACCCGGCCGGGCGCACGCTGCTGGGGCTGGGGCCGGAAGACGACATCTCGCGGATGAACATGAGCATGTGCCATTACAGCGAGCAGGAGGTGGAGGAAAAGATACGCGGCGAAGCCATACCGTCGGCGATTCGCAACGGCCTGTGGACAGGCGAATCGAGGCTGCGCGACAGGGACGGTCGCGCAGTCCACGCGTCGCAGGTCATCATTGCGCATCCGGGGGACGATGGCCAGGTCAAGCACTTTTCCACCATCCTCAGGGACACCTCCGAACAGGTGCGGACCGCGCAGGTCCTGCGCGAATCGCACGACGAACTGCGCCGGCTCTCCGGCCTGCTGGTGACCATCCAGGAGGACGAGCGGCGGCGGATCGCGCTCGACCTTCACGACGGGCTGGGACAGTCGCTCAGCCTGATCAAGCTGTCGGTGGAAGGTGCCGCGCAACAACTGGCAGCGGGGTCGGCCGAGGCGGCGGCCGCGTCGCTGCAGCAGCTGATCCCACGGGTCAGGCAGGCCCTGGTCGAGATGCGCCGGGTCTCGACCGAGCTGCGCCCCTCCATCCTCGACGACCTCGGCATCCTGCCCACGCTGTCGTGGTTTTTCCGCGAGTTCGAAGCGGCCTGCGGCCACATTGCGGTCGAGAAGGCGTTCAACGTCGCCGAGCACGAGGTGCCGGCGCCGCTCAGGATCACCCTCTACCGCATCCTCCAGGAAGCCACCAGCAACATCGTCAAGCACGCCGGGGCCGACCGGGTGCGGGTCAGCCTCGACCGCATCGGCGAGGTGCTGCACCTCTTGATCGAGGACAACGGCTGCGGCTTCGATCCGGACAACATCCCGTATGTCGAGGGCGAGGCCAGGGGAATAGGGCTGGTCAGCATGAAGGAGCGGGCAGCGCTTTTCGGGGGGACCTGCCGCATCGTCTCCGCCCCCGGGCAGGGCACCCGCATCGAGGTGTCGTGGCCTTGCGGCGAGGCCATCGGCTAGGCTCGCCCCATCCCGCTTCCGCATCGCCGCGCGCCACGCCCGGGCAACCCGCTACGCAGTTCACCTACCTGAAAAATACAGTCAACCCCGCATGAACGAATACGGTCATTCCCCCACAGCCAGTCTGCATCTGTAGTTCTAAGGTAACACCATCGCCCCCCCGGCCATTGCGGATGACGGGCGATGCTTATAGCGGGTATGGAAAGGTAGGCAGATGCATAAAATCGGGGATATCAGGATGCCGGCCACACGCTTGAGCAGACGCGGTTTCACCCTGCTTGAGCTGCTGGTGGTGATGGTGATCATCGGCCTGCTGGCGGGCTTCGTGGGGCCGAAATATTTTGCCCAGATCGGCAAGTCCGAGGTCAAGGTGGCGCGCGCCCAGATCGACGCCCTCGGCAAGGCGCTCGACCAGTACCGGCTCGATGTCGGGTATTACCCCACCACCGAGCAGGGGCTG
>DASTEA010000215.1:0-5889 GCA_035710075.1 Thiobacillus sp. | reverse complement strand
ACGTGCTGGGCGGCGTGCTGCGTGGCCACGAACACCAAGACGCGTTCCCAGTCGTTGCCGAGGATCAGATGACGCAGCAGTTGCGTGCGGCGCGGCGCGTCGACCCGGATCACCCGCTGCACGATCACCGGTTCTGCGCTGGGTTCGGACTCGACTGCCAGCCGCTGAGGATCATTCAGCAAGGCCTGCGCCAGCACCTGGACCGCGGGCGGGAAGGTGGCCGAGAAAAACAGGTTTTGCCGCCGCCCGGGCAAAGCCGCCAGCACCTTCGCCAGCTCATCGGAAAAGCCCAGATCAAGCAGTCGATCCGCTTCGTCCAGCACCAGACATTCAACCGCAGCAAGCGACAAAGCCTTGTGCTGCAGCAGGTCGAGCACGCGCCCTGGCGTGGCGACCACCACGTCGGCGCCGCCACGCAAGCCCATCATTTGCGGGTTGGTCGACACGCCGCCAAACACCACGGCCACTTTGAAAGCGGGAACAAGCTGATCTGCCAGACGCTGCAGCACGTCGCCCACCTGAACGGCCAGTTCGCGCGTGGGCACCAGAATGAGCGCACGCACACGACATGGCGTTGCTGCGGCGTCGGCAAGCAGGCCCTGCAGCAGGGGCAGGACAAAAGCGGCGGTTTTGCCGGAGCCGGTTTGCGCGGTGGCCAGCACATCCCGACCGCTGAGAACGACAGGAATGGCCGCGCGCTGGATGGGGGTGGGCACGCTATAGCCCAGTTTAGCGGCCGCATGGGAAAGGGTGGGAACGAGCCCGAGAGCGGAGAATGGCATGGTGTCTGGGTGCGGGTTAACGCTGCAAGTGTAGCCACGCGGGTGCGTTCAGCCCGACCGGTTGGCCCGTTTGCCTTACCCACGCAGGCGGGGCGACCGCCGGGCCTGGTCCGGGCACAAGCTACCCAAGCGGGCTAGAGGGGCTGAGCTTCCAGATATCGCGGTTGTACTCGAGCATGGTGCGGTCGGTCGAGAAAAAGCCGCTCGACGCCGTGTTGAGGATGCTCATGCGGGTCCAGCCGGCTTCGTCCTGCCAGGCCCGCGATACCCGTTCCTGCGCGTCGACATAACTGCGGAAGTCCGCCAGCACCATCCAGGGGTCGTGCGGACTCAGCAAGGTGTCGAGGATCATGTCGAAGATGCCCGCTTCGCACAGATTGAAGTGGCCCGACGCCAGGAGATCGATCACCTCGCGCAGCTCGGGGTCGTTTTCCACGTAGGACAGCGGCCGGTAATGCGGGCGCAGCGCTTCGACTTCCTCGGCATGCAGGCCGAACAGGAAGAAGTTTTCCTCGCCCACCGCTTCAAGGATTTCAATATTGGCGCCATCGTAGGTGCCGATGGTGACGGCGCCGTTCATCATGAATTTCATGTTGCCGGTGCCGGAAGCCTCCTTGCCTGCGGTCGAAATCTGCTCCGACAGGTCGGTCGCCGGCGCGATGATTTCCATGCTGGTCACCCGGTAGTTGGGCAGGAAGGCGACCTTGAGGCGGCCGTCGACGTCGGGGTCGCTGTTGACCACCTCGGCCACGTTGTTGATCAGCTTGATGATGCGCTTGGCCATGACGTAGCCCGGCGCCGCCTTGCCGCCGATCAGCACGCAGCGGTCCGCCCAGCCGTCCAGCTTGCCGCGATTGATGCGGTTGTACAGGTGGATCACGTGCAGCACGTTGAGCAGCTGCCGCTTGTATTCGTGGATGCGCTTGACCTGGACGTCGAACAGCGCGTCCGGGTTGAACTCGACCCCGCACTCTGCCTTGACCAGCGCGGCGAGGCGCACCTTGTTGGCGCGCTTGACCGCACGCCAGTCGGCGTGGAATTGCGTGTTTTTCAGGTCGGCCAGCGGCTTCAACTGTTCCAGCTGCGACAGGTCGGCGACCCAGCCATCGCCGATCTTGCTGCTGATGAGCGCGCTTAGGCTGGGGTTGGCATGGGCCACCCAGCGCCGCGGCGTGACGCCGTTGGTCTTGTTGTTGAACTTGTGCGGCCACAGGTCGACAAAATCGCGGAACAGGCCATCCTTCAGCAGTTTCGAATGCAGCGCGGCGACGCCGTTGACCGAGAAGCTGCCGACGATGGCCAGCCAAGCCATGCGCAGCTGCCGCACCTCGCCCTCCTCGATGATCGACATGCGGCGCCGGCGGTCGATGTCGCCCGGCCATTTCACCGACACTTCGCGCAAAAACCGCGCATTGATTTCGTAGATGATTTCCAGCGGGCGCGGCAGCAGGCGTTCGAACAGCACAATCGGCCAGCGTTCCAGCGCCTCGGGCAGCAGCGTGTGGTTGGTGTAGGCCATGCATTGCGAGGTGATCGCCCAGGCCTCGTCCCACTGCATGCCCTCCTGGTCGAGCAGCAGGCGCATCAACTCGGCCACCGCGATGGAGGGGTGGGTGTCGTTCATCTGGAACACGTTGTGCTCGGCAAATTTCGACAGGTCGCTGTTGCCTGCCGTACGCCACTGGCGCAACGCATCCTGCAGGCTGGCCGAGGCCAGGAAATACTGCTGGCGCAGGCGCAACTCCTTGCCGTTTTCGCTGGTGTCGTTGGGATAGAGCACCATGGAAATATGCTCGGCGTGGTTCTTTTCCTGCACCGCCTCGGTGTAGCTGCCGGCATTGAATTCGTTGAGATCGAACTCGTCGGTGGCAGCGGACTTCCATAGGCGCAGCGTGTTCACCGCGTGGTTGCGGTAGCCCGAGATCGGCATGTCGTATGGGACCGCCAACACATCGTTGGTGTCCGCCCAGCGCGCACGATGGATCCCCGCCTTGTCGTGATAGTGCTCGGTATGGCCGCCGAACGGCACGCGACAGGTGTATTCAGGCCGTTCGACCTCCCACGGGTTGCCGTCGCGCAGCCAGTTGTCGGGGTCCTCGATCTGGTAACCATTTTCGATGTGCTGGCGGAACATGCCGTATTCGTAATGAATGCCATAACCCATCACCGGCAGGTTCAGCGTCGCGCAGCTGTCCATGAAGCAGGCGGCCAGCCGACCCAGACCGCCGTTCCCCAGCCCGGCGTCGGGCTCTTCTTCGGCGAGGTTTTCCAGCGTCTGGCCGAAACTGTGCAAGGCCTCGCGCGACACGTCGTCCAGCCCGAGATTGAGCACATGGTTGGACAGCGCACGGCCGATCAGAAACTCCAGCGACAGGTAATAGGCGCGACGCTTGCCCGGCTGGTCGCGTGCAACATAGGTATTCATCCAGTCCGACATGAGGTGGTCGCGCAACGTCCGCGCCAGTGCCTGATAGGTGTAGACCGGCGGGCTGCCGAGCAGGCGCCCCAGGTGATAAAACTGGTAGCGCTCAAGATCCCGGGTGAACGCCTCGCCGCTGTTCGACAGCGGTTTCAGAATGAAGGTACAGGGGGCGACAATTTTCTCGGCGGGCATAGGGGTTCGGGCTGAAGTCATAGGGAATAGAGTGCAAGATAGCGATCGGCGCTTTCCGACCAGTCGAACGACTGGCGCATGCCGGTCTGCTGCAACCGCCGCCACTGCTTGGGCTGGCGGTACAAATCCAGCGCGCGGCGGATGGCGTCCAGAAAGGACGCCACATCCGCGGTATCGAACACGAAACCGGTGGCGCTGGCGTCCTTCAGCGTGGCTTCATTCGTATCGACCACGGTGTCGGCCAGCCCGCCGGTCTTGAAGACGACGGGCGGCGTGCCGTAGCGCAGGCTGTACATCTGGTTGAGGCCGCACGGCTCGAAGCGCGACGGCATTAAAAACAGGTCCGCGCCGGCTTCGATCAGGTGTGCCAGCGGCTCATCGTAGCCGATCTCGACGAACACCCGCTCCGGGTGCTGTTTGGCCAGCCGCGCGAGTTTCTGCTCGTACGCCACCTGGCCGCTGCCGAGCAGCACGAAGCACACGTCGGTCTCGGCGAGCAGCACCGGCATGGCCGCCAGCACCCAGTCGATGCCCTTCTGCTCGACCAGCCGGGTCACCAGCCCCAGCAGCGGCGCCTGCATCGTCGCATCATCGGCGTGCGGCAGGAAACGTTCGAGCAGGGCCTGCTTGTTGCGCCGCTTGCCGGGGAGAATGCGGCCGATCGAATAATGCGCGGGCAGGTAAACGTCGGTGGACGGATTCCAGATCGTCGTATCGATGCCGTTCAGAATGCCGTGCAGCTTGTACTGCATGGAAAACAGCAGGCCGTCGAGTCCGTAGCCGAACGCCGGCGTGCAGATTTCGGCGGCATAGGTGGGGCTCACCGTGGTGACGGCGTCGGCATACACGATGCCGGCCTTCAGCATCGAGAAGCCGCCGTGGAACTCCGCGCCCTCGGACGACCACCAGTGGCCGGGCAGCTGCAAGCGCAGGAAATCACTGTGCGAAAAATAGCCGCCGTAGGCCAGGTTGTGAATGGTGAACACGGTTTTCGGACGCAGCGGCTGGTCGGCCAGAAACGCCGCGACCAGTCCGGTCTGCCAGTCGTGCGCGTGCACCACCGCCGGCTGCCAGTCCAGCCCCAGCGCGTCCTGCGCCAACAGCGCCGTCACCCGCGCAAACACCGCGAAGCGCTCGGCATTGTCCGGCCAGTCCTGGCCGCTGGCACTGACATAGGGGTTGCCTGCGCGGTCGAACAGCGGCGGGCAGTCGACCACCCACAGCGGAAACGCATAATCGGGATGCCGCGTTTCCAGAATGCGCGCGCTGACGATGCCCTCGGCACCGCGCACGTCGAGCCAGCCGAGAATGCGCACCTGATCAAGCTGGCGCAGCAGCGCGCGATAACCCGGCAGCACCAGGCGGATGTCGGCCCCGCGGTGATGCAGGGCATGCGGCAGGCTGTAGATCACGTCGCCCAGACCGCCGGTTTTCACCAGCGGATAGGCTTCGCTGGCCACGAACAGAATTTTCATTGCTCCGCGCTTCATTATTTTTGTGGGTCGTTCTTGTCTGATCGAGTCAACTGCAGGGTTTGAGGAAAATGGCGCCGAGCGGCGGCAGCGTCACTTCGACGGAATGCTCGAAGCCCATCCACGGCAGCTTTTGTGGCTGCAGCGGCCGGCCGTTGCCGAGGTTGCTGCCGCCGTAATAGGTCGAGTCGGTGTTCAGCACCTCGCACCACGCCGCAGCCGACGGGACGCCGATGCGATAAGCATGGCGCGGCACCGGGGTGAAGTTGAACAGCGCCACCAGTTGCGCGGCATCGTCCCGCCCTTGGCGCACGAAGCTCAGCACCGACTGATCGGCGTCGTGGCAGTCGATCCAGCGAAACCCGCGCGGATCGAAGTCGAACTCGTGCAGCGCCGCCTCGTTGCGATACAGGTGGTTGAGGTCGCGCAGCAGCGTGCGGATGCCGTCGTGCGCCGGAAACGCGAGCAGCATCCAGTCGAGCTGGCCGGATTCCTTCCACTCGTTCCACTGGCCGAACTCGCTGCCCATGAACAACAGCTTCTTGCCCGGATGCGCGTAGTGCCAGGCATAGAACAGGCGCAGGTTGGCGAAGCGCTGCCAGACGTCGCCCGGCATCTTGTCGAGCAGGCTTTTTTTCATGTGCACCACTTCGTCGTGCGACAGCGGCAGCACGAAGTTTTCGGTCCACGCGTACATCTGGCTGAAGGTCAGCTGGTTGTGCTGGTACTTGCGGTAAACCGGCTCCTTTTCGATGTAATCGAGACTGTCGTTCATCCAGCCCATGTTCCACTTCATCGAGAAACCCAGGCCGCCGAGTTCGACCGGGCGCGATACCGCCGGCCAGGCGGTCGATTCCTCGGCGATGGTGAGCACGCCGGGGAAGCGGCCGTGCACTTCGGTGTTCATCTCGCGCAGGAAATGAACCGCCTCGAGATTCTCGCGCCCGCCGTACTGGTTGGGCACCCATTCGCCCGGATTGCGCGAGTAGTCGAGGTAGAGCATCGAGGCGACGGCGTCGAC
>DASTEA010000214.1:0-12786 GCA_035710075.1 Thiobacillus sp. | reverse complement strand
AACAGGCGGCGCTCGATGTCGGCGCGCATCGGCATCGTCAGCAGCCGCGCCAGATTGAGATGCAGGCTGCGCTCCCATTCCACTTCGGAACCTCGAGTCAGGCGACCGATGGAGAAGCCCGGATTCGGCAGGCGACCCGCTGCGACCCGGTCGGCCTCGGCAATACCGAGCATGTTGAATGCCGCCTGCAGGCCGGGATTGTTCAACAGCGCAATCTGCACCGCATCGTCTGCCGCTAGGGGCTGTGCCAGCAGCGCGTCGACCCGCACCTGCGCCTGGCTGCGGCTGGCATCATCGCGCGCCCACACCACGTCTTTCTCGATCTGCGAGCGGGTGGCGGATTGAACCGCATCGAACCCGCCGTCCGGTGAAAAGCTCGCGCAGCCGCCGAGCAGCGCGGCAGACACCACGGCGAGGGCAAGCGCGCGCGCGGGAAAAGGCATCGTGTTCATGGGGATCCCCTCATTGTCCGGGGTGGCCCTGATGGCCCTGGTCTGCGCCGTCGCCGCCTTGCTGCGATTCACGCAGATAGGTGCGCCAGCCGCCGATTTCGCCGACCCGCTGGTTGGCCTGGCGCCAGTCCTGCAGCGGTTCGTCGCGCCAGCCCCGATACTGCTTCAAAGGGGCGGCGACGGCCGCTTCAGGCGGCTCGACCTCGGCAGCATGCGCCGCAGGCATCCACAACAGCCCCGCGCATGCCAGCGCCGTCGCGCCAAGGAGCCGGACGTGCGCCGGCGGCGCCGCGTGACGGTAAAAAACATTCAACATGATGAACCTCGCAAACCACGCGGCGAACCCGCCGCAGTCAGAATCGGCTGACTTCAAAATGAGTCAGCATGGCGCGCCGTCAGCCGGCGCGGCATTCAGGCGAGGAAGGGTCGGGGCGGTCGCTCGGGACCGCTGGGGACGAAGCCGCTGAAGGATGCGGCAGGCTGCGGACTGAAACGGATCGGAAGCGGCACGATCGCAGCGCTATCGGTGGCCGGGATCGGCAGAACCGACGCCAGCGCGCACGCGGCGCAGTGCTCGCAATCGTGTTGCGCGGGCGGAGCGTCCGGGTGTTCCGGCTCGTGGCACTCCGCCATCATCCCGCCCGCCATTGCCATCGGTTCCGCCACCGCGTGATTCGAAAACGCGCAGCCCAGCATGGCGGCAGACGCAAAGGTCTGCAGCGGCAGGGCCAGCATCAACAGCATCAGCAGGAATCGGTGGGAATGAGCGCGCACGCAGGCAGTGTAATCAATAAAGGGAGACTGTCCAAAAGACCGCGGCACGGCAGCCGGGTTCCCCACCCAGTCTTATTGCACTACGGGCGCCGCTTGCGCGGCTCGTAATGCACCACCGCGCGCATGATCTCGGAATAGGGGAATTCGGCATGGCCGCCGAAGTGTTGGTTGCCCTGCAGCACGGTGGCGGCAATGTCGGTGGCTTCATCGGCGGCGCCCGCCAACGCTGCCGCCAGCCCGCGCACGCCGCCGCACTGGGCGCGGATTTCCTTGCCGAACGGCCACGGCGCATCGGGATTGATCTTCAGCGCGAACTGGGCGTTCTCGTGCAGCGCCTGATAGAAGGCCAGGCAATGCTGGCGCACTGCCGGGTCGCCGCAAGCGATCGCCTCGCGCTCGGCCAGATTGAGCTTGCGCGAGCGGTCGCAGCGCACGCAACACGACAGCAGGGCCCGCTCGAACGGGCAGCTGTGTTCGATGTACGCCTTGCGGGCCAGCCTATAAGCGTCTTCGTTGTACTCAGCCATGGAACTTCAAAATGTCCGCTGACGGGAGCATCCAGCCGAATGGCGGTTGGGGACCTTGCGTCTGTAGCAACAAACGCTTACCAATCGTCGCCGGACAGCGTCTTTTCCAGCTTACGCTCGGCGTTGAGCGTGTCCTGCGCGGCGATTTCGTTCTCGGCGAAGATCATTTTGTACTTGTCGCCGCTCTTGGGATCGAGCGTCTTGCGCAGCGCGTTGGCGTGCGCGCGGGCTTCCTTGAAGCTCGCCCACTCGCCCTGCTTTTCCAGCACCTTGAACATCCCGAGGCGAAAAACGTAATAAGGCATGCTCGCTCCTCAGCTCAGTTTGCCGTGGCACTGCTTGTATTTCTTGCCCGACCCGCATGGGCAGGGATCGTTGCGGCCAACCTTGGGCGCGACCGCGACAGGGGATGCCACCGCGGTTTCGGCTTCGGCGAAATCCTGCGCCTCGGCGAAATCCTGCGCCTCGTCGTAACCGGCGTGCTCATATTGCACGTTGGAGGGCTCTTCGAGCAGCTCGACCTGCACATCTTCTGGCGCGCGCACCTGCACCTGGGCGGTGATCTGGGTGACCTCGGCCTTGATCGCGCCGAGCATGCCGGAGAACAGTTCGAACGCCTCGCGCTTGTATTCCTGCTTCGGCTGCTTCTGCGCGTAGCCGCGCAGGTGGATGCCCTGGCGCAGGTGATCCAGCGCCGACAGGTGCTCGCGCCAGTGGCTGTCGAGGCTTTGCAGCATCACCGCGCGCTCGAACTGGCGCAGCCCTTCAACGCCGACCAGCGCTTCCTTCTCCTGGTAAATCGTGTCGGCGGCATCCATGATCTTCTTGCGCAGGCCGTCCTCGTTCAGGGTCTTGTCTTCGTCCAGCCATTGCTGCAACGGCAGGTCGAGCGAGAACTGCGCGGCCAGCGTCTTTTCCAGGCCCGCCACGTCCCATTGCTCGTCCATGCTGCCCGGCGCGATGTGCAGGCTGATGGTGTCGTTGAGCACGTCGTCGCGCATGGCACGGATGGTGTCGCCGATGTCGGCGCTCGCCAGGATTTCGTTGCGCTGCTCGTAGATCACCTTGCGCTGGTCGTTCGAGACGTCGTCGTATTCGAGCAGTTGCTTGCGGATGTCGAAGTTGCGCTGTTCGACCTTGCGCTGCGCGTTTTCGATCGCGCGCGTCACCCACGGATGCTCGATTGCCTCGCCCTCGGGCATCTTCAGGCGGTTCATGATCGCGGCGACGCGGTCGGAGGCGAAGATGCGCAGCAGCGGATCTTCCAGCGACAGGAAGAAGCGGCTGGAGCCGGGGTCGCCCTGGCGTCCGGAACGGCCGCGCAGCTGGTTGTCGACGCGGCGCGACTCGTGGCGTTCGGTACCGATGATGTGCAGGCCGCCGGCCGCCACCACGGCGTCGTGACGCACCTGCCAGTCGGCCTTGAGCGCGGCAAGGCGGCTGGCCTTCTCGCTGTCGGACAGCGCCTCGTCATGCTGGATCGCGTCGAGTTCCTTCTGGATGCTGCCGCCCAGCACGATGTCGGTGCCGCGCCCCGCCATGTTGGTGGCGATGGTGATCCCGCCCGACATCCCCGCCTGCGCGATCACTTCGGCTTCGCGCTCGTGCTGTTTGGCATTGAGCACGTTGTGCGGCAGTCCGGCCTTGTTCAGTTCGGCGGAGAGCTTTTCGTTGGCCTCGATCGAGGTGGTGCCCACCAGCACCGGCTGGCCGCGTTCGTGGCAAGCGCGGATCTCGTTGATCACCGCCTGGTCGCGCTCGCCCGCGGTACGGAACACCTGATCGTGCTCGTCCTTGCGGATCATCGGGCGGTGGGTCGGGACCACCACCGTTTCCAGCCCGTAGATGCTCTGGAACTCGAACGCCTCGGTGTCCGCGGTGCCGGTCATGCCCGACAGCTTCTGGTACATGCGGAAGAAGTTCTGGAAGGTGATCGAGGCGAGCGTCTGGTTTTCCTTCTGGATCGCCACGCCTTCCTTCGCCTCGACCGCCTGGTGCAGGCCTTCCGACCAGCGGCGCCCGCTCATCAGGCGCCCGGTGAACTCGTCGACGATGATGACCTCGCCGTTCTGCACCACGTAATGCTGATCGCGGAAGAACAGCGAATGCGCGCGCAGTGCGGCGTACACATGGTGCATCAGCATGATGTTGGCGGCGTCGTAGAGGCTGCCGCCGGGGGGCAGCAGGCCCATTTCGGTGAGGATGGCCTCGACCTTTTCGTGCCCCGCTTCGGACAGCAGCACCTGGCGCGTTTTCTCGTCGACCGAATAATCGCCCTCCGCTTCCTCGTCCTGCTGCCGCGTCAGGCGCGGCGGCACCTCGTCGATCTGCTGGTACAGCGCGATGTTTTCTTCCGACTGTCCGGAAATGATCAGGGGCGTGCGCGCCTCGTCGATCAGGATCGAGTCGACTTCGTCGATGATGCCGTAGGCCAGCGGGCGCTGGACCTTCTCGCTCATCTGGAAGACCATGTTGTCGCGCAGGTAGTCGAAGCCGTATTCGTTGTTGGTGCCGTAGGTGATGTCGGCGGCGTACGCGGCCTGCTTGGCGTCGTGCGCCATCTGCGACAGGTTGACCCCGGTGGTGAGGCCGAGGAAACCATACAGCCGGCCCATCCACTCGGCATCGCGGCTGGCAAGGTAGTCGTTCACCGTCACCACATGCACGCCCTTGCCCTCCAGCGCATTCAGATACGCGGCCAGCGTCGCCATCAGCGTCTTGCCCTCGCCAGTGCGCATCTCGGCGATCTTGCCGTCATGCAGCACCATGCCGCCGACCATCTGCACGTCGAAGTGACGCATGCCGAGCACGCGTTTCGAGGCTTCGCGCACCACGGCAAAGGCTTCCGGCAGCAGCGTGTCGAGCGACTCGCCTTTTTCCAGGCGGGATTTGAATTCGGCGGTCTTGCCGGCCAGTTCGGCGTCGGACAATTTTTCCATCGCCGGTTCCAGCGCATTGATCGCTTTCACCTTTTGCAGGTATTGTTTGACCAGCCGCTCGTTGCGGCTGCCGAAGACTTTTTTGAACAGGGATTGCAGCATGAGGAATCCGAAATGCCCGCAGGACGCGGTAAATCGCTGAATTTTAACATAGGGACGCAGGCTTCCCGTGTCGCCGTCAAGACTGCGCGACGGGCTTCCCGCGGCGTCCGTGTGCCGCGCCCATGAGTGCCGAAAGCCTGTCCGACCTGCTCGCCAGCCAGCTGCCGCCCGGCCTCGCCGTGCGCGCCCGCGTCTTGCTCAACACCCAGGCCGCGCTCGAGCGCGCGCTGCCCGCCGCGCTGGCGGGGCACGTCCGCGTCATGCAGCTGGAAAACGGCCTGCTGAGCCTCGCCTGCGACAGCGGCGCCGTCGCCAGCCGCCTGCGGCAGCAGACGGATGCGCTGCTAGCCAGCCTCGGCAAACATGGCATCGTGGTCACCGCCGTGCGCACCAGCGTCAACCCGGAACTGCTCGCACGCTACGTCCACCCGGTCGAAAAACGCGGCGTGCCGGCTTCCGCTTTGGACGGTCTGGCGCACCTCACCACTGAAATTGAAGAAGGCCCGCTGAAAGAGGCGCTGGACCGCCTGTTGCGCCATCACCGCAAGGACTAAGGCCGGTTTCGCATCCCCCGCCTATACTGGGGAACAGGCATGCCAGGCCTTGGTTTGCCTGACCCTGCCGCCTAAAGTTTCCTGGAGCGCATCATGCGATCAATCATCAGTCACGCATTAATGGGGGTTGTTTTCATCGCAGCTCCAGCCGTTGCGGCGGCGCCCCCTGCCATCGTCACCCAAGGCAAGGGGGCGGCGCTTGCGTGTGCAAGCTGTCACGGTGCGGATGGGGCCGGCAACGCCCAGGCCGGGTTTCCGGTGCTGGCGCAACTGCCGCCCGCACATTTCGCCAAGCAGATCGCCGACTTCAAGGCCGGCACCCGCACCCATCCGATCATGACACCGATCGCGATGGCGATGAGTGCCGAAGATACCGAATCCAGCGCACGTCATTATGCGAGTCAGCCTCGCCCGAAAACCGACGCCGCCACAGTGGATCCCGCTGTCATTGCGCGCGGCAGGAATCTGGCGGTCAATGGTGCCTGGGACCGAGACGTTCCGCCTTGCTTCAAATGCCATGCCGTGGACGGCCTTGGCGTGGCGCCGGCATTCCCGCCGATTGCGGGACAACACGCCGCCTATACGGTGAGTCAATTGCAGGCCTGGAAAACAGGCGCCCGAACCAATGATCCGCAAAAGCTGATGAAGACGGTTGCGGAGAAGCTCAGCGCTGACGAAATACGTTCAGTTGCCGAATATCTGGCAACGCTCGGAAACCCGGGAGAAGGCAAATGAATCGATCCCTAGGATATGTGTTGTGTGCGCTCGCACTGGGCGGCATCGTCGGCGGCTGCGACAAACAGCCGCCCGAGCCGAAGGCCACCGAAGCGGTGGCCGCGAAGCCGGGCCGCGGCGAGCAAACCGGCTTCGCGGGCGCACCACCCGACGGTGTGGATTCGGCCAAACGACCCGCCGCTTTCACGCCCCCGGCCGAAAGCGAAATTCCACAAAACGAATACGGCGAAACGGTATTGCTGGGCAAGAATATTTTTGTGAACACCCAGCAATATGCCAAGGCTTACGTCGGTAACGGCATGAACTGCGCCAACTGCCACCTGGACAATGGCCGCAAGGCCGACTCAGCACCGTTATGGGCCGCTTATGTCCTCTATCCCGCATACCGCCAAAAAACCGGGCAGGTCGACACCATCCAGAGCCGTATTCAGGGGTGCTTCCTCTACAGCATGAATGGCAAGGCGCCCGCCCTGGACAGCAAGGAAATGACCGCTTTGGTGACCTACCATTACTGGCTCGCCAAGGGCGCACCGACCGGGGTCAAATTGCCCGGACAAGGCTATGTCAAAGTGGCGAAGCCCGCACTGACACCGGACCTGGCGCGCGGAAGCAAGGTATACGAGAGCAATTGCGCGATATGCCATGGCGCCAACGGCGAGGGCATCAAAGCGCGCGGCGAGTATGCATTCCCGCCTTTATGGGGCAGGGATTCATTCAATTGGGGTGCCGGCATGCATCGCATTGACACCGCTGCGGGCTTTATCCAGGCCAACATGCCCTATGGGCTCGGCGGCACCCTGAGCGATCAGGAAGCGTGGGATGTGGCCTTGTTCATGAACAGTCATGAACGCCCGCAGGATCCGCGTCTTAAAGGCAGCATTGCGCAGACGCGTGACAAACATCACGACGAGAACTGCCTGTACGGGCGCACCCCCGAGGAACTGGCGGCCTCCATCGCCAGGAAGGCGGAAGCCGGGGGCGACGCCGCTGCCGGACAAGCCAAACCGGCGCCCGAACAATTGGAGGGCTTATCCCCGGCAATCTCGCACTAGCAGACAACGAGCGATGAGTTGCGTAGCGCGCGAGGGAAATGAGCGTCGCCCGTTAACCCGCGCCACGATTGCACCCCAGACAACCATCATCCGACTGCCGTTTTCCGGGGCCGTTCAACGCGCGTCACGATTTTCGCGGTCGCGCCCCCGGTAGATCTGGCTGGCGGGCTGTCCCGGCAGCGGCCGTTCCCTGCCGTCCTGCCGAGCTTCGCCGCGTGGCGGCGCGGCCTCGGTCCGCGTGCGCGGGGCCTGCATGCCGCCTGGCACAGCAGGTCGGCTGGCCGGCGGCGCGACCTCGGCAGGCTGGGCGGGTCGAGGCGCAGGCCTTGCCTCCCGCCGCTCAGTGCGTTGCTCGCGCGTCGTGCTCTGGCTGCGCGTGGTGGCGGGAGGCGGCGGCACGGCCTCGGTACGGGCACGCGGGGCCTCTACGCTGCCAGGCATGGACGGTCGGCTGGCTGGCGGCGTGACCACGGCAGGCTGGGCGGGTCGGGGCGCAGGCCTGGCCTCCGGCCGCTCAGTGCGTTGCTCGCGCGTCGTGCTCTGGCTGCGCGTGGTGGCGGGAGGCGGCGGCACGGCCTCGGTACGGGCACGCGGGGCGTCTACGCCAGGCACCGGCGGCGCGGGCTGGGCAGGTCGAGGCGCGGGCCTGACCTCCCGCCGCTCAGTGCTCTCGCGTGTCGTGGTCTGGCTGCGCACCGTGGCCTGCTCCCGCGGGGTGACCGCAGGCGGCGGGGGCATCGACTTCCTCACGTCTTCATAGCGCGGCGGCCGCGGCGGCGGCACCCGTTCGGGACCGGCCTCGGTTCCACGGGGGGGGCGCGGCAGGGTGCGCGCATCGTCGGTGCGGCGCATCGGCGGCACCACATAGCGGGGTTCGGAAACGGCCTGGCTGCGGATGCGCGGTGCCTCATCCTGCAATGCCGGCGTCCGCTCGCGCGGCCTGCGCGTCGTCACCACCGGGCGCGAGACGATTTCGCGTGGCGGCTGAACCCCCTTGGGTGCGCCCCCGGACAGGCTGGCGCGCGAAGGCTTGACCGGCAGCTCGCCGCGCACCGGCGCGAAGTCGGTGCGGCGGTAGCGATTCTCTACGCTGGCGCGGATCGGCTCGCGTCCGAACTTGTCGGCTGGCAGCGTAAGAATGGCGCGCGGCAAAGTGGCATTGTGGTAATGGATATCGCCCACATTGATGACCGTGGTCTGCTTGATCACCACATTGTTGACGATGCGCGGCCCGCCCCAGCCGTCCCAGCGCGGATGGCCACGATACCGATGATGACGCCACCATGGCACCACCGGCTCGCCCCAGCTCAGCGCAACCCACCATAGTCCGGGCAGGCCGACGCCGACCCGCACCGAAACGTCATGATCGCGGATCATGAATGCCACCAGCGCGGGCGAATACACTGGCCGCCGCACCACCGGCCCCGGTGCCCACGCCCAGAAGCCGTCGATATAGACCCAGCGGCCGTAATGAAAAGGCGCCCAGCCCCACGGCGCCTCGTCGATCCAGGTCCATTCGTAATAGGGATCCCAGATCCAGTAACCGGTGCTGTAGGGCACCCAGCCGGCGCTCACGCCATAGGGAATCCACACCGAGCCGTAGGTCGGCACCACCCGCCAGTGGCCGTAGTGATCGAGCGCTTCCGCGCCGTACACTTCCGGCGGCAGATAGCGCGCGCTGATCGATTCGCCGATGCGGTCGCTGCGCTCGTCGTTCCAGCGGTCCCAGGCGTCGGGCGCCGGCGCGGCGTAAGTGGCCACTTTGACCGGATCGCCTGCGCTGACCACAATGTCCTCGGAAGGATAAATGCTCAGCGAGCGCCCGTCGGCCGTAATCACCGTGGCCTCGCCGCCGCGGCGGGTGATGAAATGGGTGTCGCGGCTGTCCACCTCCACCCGGTAATAGCCGGGGTGCTCGATGACGAACACCGCATTCGGCGTGCTCACCTCCACCGTGTCGTCCACCGCCAGGCTGCGCATGTCGAACGACACCCGGCCGCTGGTCACCGCGAACTGGATGCGATGTTCCTCCATTACCACCAGCGACAGCTGGCTGTTCTCGTCGGCGCGCACAAAACTGCGACTGTCGAACTGCACCTCGAAGTTGGAATCGTTGCCGGTATAGAGCGCATCGCCCTCCGCCAGCGCCAGGTTGGGCCGGGCGCGCGCCCAGTCGTCGGCACCCTCGCGCCAGTAGGACACCTCGCCATCGATAAAGCTCAGCCGCGGCGGCGTGGGCGCCCACGCCTCGCTGTCATTCGCAGCGAGCGCGGCGGTGCCTGACAAGGCAAACAGGATCAGCAGGGGAGTCAGCCCGATTCGTTTCAGGTAGTCCATGCAACCTCCCCGTTCAGGGTTGAGTCCACGACATGGTCAGAAGCGCGCTTTTCCGCGCCCTGCCGCCATTCATAGCCTTCGACCCGGTCGGATTTGCACGGTTCCGCTTCTCATGGCGACGCTGCGCCGCGGTGAAGCCGAACGCCGGGGGGCGGCAAAGGCGCGGGCTTATCGCCCTGGCTGCGGCTCCGATTGTGTCAGCGCCTCCAGCCCGCTGCGGATATGCAGGTCGCGCTGGGGGTAGGGAATGACGATGCCGGCGACCTTGAAGGCGCGCCAGATTGCCAGGTTGATATCCGAGCGCACGCTCCCCAGGCCGGCCTCGGGGTCCTGAAGCCACACCCGCAGCTCCAGTTCGATGCCGCTGTCACCGAAGGCCATCAGCCGGGTGCTGGGCGCCGGCTCGGCGAGCACCCGGGGGTTGGCCCTGGCGGCCGCCTCCAGCAGGGTCAGCGCCTGTTCCGGGTCGTCGTGGTAGCTGATGGAAACCGGAATCTTCAGGCGCACATTGCGGTCGCTGTAGCTCCAGTTGATCACTTCGTTGGTGATCAGCATCTCGTTGGGAATCAGCCGTTCCACCCCGTCGCGGTCCTTCACCACCACGTAGCGGGCGTGCAGCTCCTGCACCCAGCCGAGTTTGTTGTCGATGGTGATGACGTCGCCCGGCCGGATCGAGCGGTCGAACAGCACGATGAAACCGCTGATGAAATTGCTGGCGATGCGCTGCAGGCCGAAGCCCAGGCCCACGCCCAGTGCGCCGCCGAATACCGTCAGCGCGGTGAGGTCGATCCCCACCGCATCCAGCGCCAGCAGAATGACCAGCACCAGCAGAACGAATTTGCTGAGCTTGACCAGCGCCACCTGCATGCCGGCGTTAGCGAACTCGGCTCGGTTGATGCGGTTCTCGATGATGCGGCCCAGCCACTGCGCCAGCAGCCACAGCAGGGCCACGGCCAGCAGCAGCTTGATGGTCGCCAGCGCGGAAATCCGGCTGCTGCCCACCTTGATGGCCATGCCGTCCAGGCCTTCCAGCACGGCCGGCAACCAGCCCAGCAGGTGCAACGCAACGACGACCCAGACCGAGGTGGCGATCAGGTTTTCCCAGGCCTTGACGGCCGGCCCAGGGCGGAATGTCTTGCGCAGGAAATAGATGAAGAAGCGGATCGTGGCCAGCGAGACCAGCAAGGGCACGGCCAGGTTCAGCAGATTCACCGAATTGCCCTGTTGCAGCAGCAGCGCCCGCCCCCCCAGCACTCCCAGCAGCATGCTGATGGGGAACAGGATGCGCTGCAAAGTCTTCAGCGCCAGATGCCGGACCGTGTATGCCGCGCTCTGTTCCGAGCGCACGGCCAGGCTTTGGCGCAGCGTGCGATGCACCAGCAGCGCCCCCGCCGCCGCCAGCCCCAGCACCGCAAGCTCCCACCAGAACCCGGGGTCCCGAATCAGGGCAAGCCCAGCGTCTAACAGGGTCTGGAACTCAACGGGCAAGGCAAGGGACATGGCGGGTTTGGCGTTGGAGGGGTTTCACGAACATACCCGACAGCGGTAGAAAAGAACAAGCTTCGCCGGAGCGGGACACCTCATCACGGGCCACTGCGCGTTCCGAAAATCGGTCGACTACCGCAGCACCACCCGCTCGACCACAAACAACAGCGCAGCGATGAAGCCGACCACGATCGCGAAGCGCAGCACGCGGCCGATATAGGCCAGGTATTTGCGGTTGCCAGTGATGAGCCACGCCAACCCGAGCGCCGCCACCGCAATCAGCAGGGCGACGAGCAGCAGGCGGGCCACGATCATCTGAGCGCGATCATGCAGCGAGGGGATGCAGTCTGAGGAAGGCGGTGGGGACGTCTTCATCGTGCTCGAAGCTGACGGACTCCCACGATTCCTGGTGCTGCAGCAGTTCGCGCAGCAGCGCGTTGTTGAGGGCGTGGCCGGACTTGTAGGCCTCGAAGGCGCCGATGACCGGATGACCCAGCAGGTACAGGTCGCCGATGGCGTCGAGCACCTTGTGTTTGACGAACTCGTCGTCGTAGCGCAGTCCGTCCTGGTTCAGCACGCGGTATTCGTCCATGACGATGGCGTTATCGAGCGAGCCGCCGAGCGCGAGGCCGCTGTTGCGCAGGGCCTCGACCTCGTGCATGAAGCCGAAGGTGCGAGCGCGCGCGACTTCCTTCGTGTAGGCAGTGTCGGCGAAGTCGATGCTGACGGTCTTGCCGCTCTTGTCGAACACGGGGTGCTTGAAGTCGATGGTGAACTCGACCTTGAAGCCGTTGTGCGGGACGAAGCGCGCCCACTTGTCGCCGTCGCGCACTTCGATCGGCTGCTTGATGCGGACGTAGCGCTTGGGCGCATCCTGCTCGACGATGCCGGCGGACTGCAGCAGGAACACGAACGGGGCCGACGAGCCGTCCATGATGGGGATTTCGGGGCCGGTGAGGTCGACCAGCAGGTTGTCGATGCCGAGGCCCGCGAGCGCGGACATCAGGTGTTCGACGGTGGACACCCTGGCGGGGCCCGATTCGAGCATCGAGCACAACCGGGTATCGGTGACGAGGTAAGGATCGGCCTTGAGTTCGGCGGGCGGGTCGAGGTCCATCCGCCGGAACACGATGCCGATGTTGGGGCCGGCCGGGCGCAGGGTCATCTCGACCTTGACGCCGGAATGCAGGCCGACGCCGGTCGCCTTGACCGGCGTTTTCAGGGTGCGTTGCTTGATCATTTCATCATTTTAACTGGTCGGGGGGACGAACCGTTTACCCGGGAACCGGCGGGTGACCGGCTTCCGGGTAAACGCTTCGCCCGCCCCGCGACGCTAGCGGCAAGAGGAGGCCGTGG
Source organism: Thiobacillus sp. (assembly GCA_035710075.1). GTDB lineage: Bacteria > Pseudomonadota > Gammaproteobacteria > Burkholderiales > Thiobacillaceae > Thiobacillus. Next base: position 473 of record DASTEA010000214.1, on the reverse strand, counting down.
TGGTCAGGCCGCCAAAGCGCCAACCACCACGCACTAAAGCCGCAAAGCCCCGGAGGGCTCCGATCCACCATGCGCTCTTGTGCCTTCAGGCTAGACGCGCGTGTGGAATCGGATGCGGCGACCACCACACTCAGTCGGCCTGACGGCGCAGGAAGGCCGGGATGTCCAGGGTGTCGATGCCGGACTCGGTCATCGCCTGGACCGTGCGGCTGCGGCGATTGGTCATCACGTTGGGCACATCGTCGCTGCCGCCCATCATCATCGGCGCATCGTCGGTGCCGGTGCGGATGATCTGCATCGGCTTGGTCTGCTGGCGGGCAACCGGGCTGCCGAGGCCGGTGGCAACCATGGTGACGCGCAGGGCGTCTTCCATGGTGTCGTCGAGCACCTGGCCGACAATGACGGTGGCTTCTTCGGCGGTGAAGGCCTTGATGGTGTTCATCACCTCGTGGATTTCACGCATCTTGACGGTG
>DASTEA010000213.1:0-4677 GCA_035710075.1 Thiobacillus sp. | reverse complement strand
TCAATATCCGCGTATAGCGGGCGCCGATCTGGCGGCAAGGGTGCCGCTGCATTGCTCGCTGGCTTCCACCAGAAACGTTGCTTGTGGCAAGCTCGAAACGGTGGTGGATGAACAAGCATAAACGGGCTCCGGAAGGGGCCCGTTTTTTTTGTGCGGTCAGCCTTCCACCACTTCGAAATCATGGGTGATCTCGGCCGTCTTGCCGAGCATGATGCTGGCCGAGCAGTATTTCTCGGCGGACAGGTGGACGGCCTGTTCGACGCGCCTGGGGTCGAGCGCCTTGCCGGTGACGGTGAAGTGGACGTGGATTTTGGTGAATACCTTGGGGTCGGCTTCGGCGCGTTCGGCTGAGAGGTCGGCAATGCAGTCCGTGACCTGCTGGCGGCCTTTGCGCAGGATCAGGACGACGTCGAAGGCGGAGCAGCCGCCCAGCCCCAGCAGCAGCATTTCCATCGGGCGCACGCCGAGGTTCTTGCCGCCGGATTCGGGGGCGCCGTCCATGACGACGCTGTGACCAGATTCGCTCTGGCCGACGAAGCTGACGCCTTCGATGAGCTTGACTCGGGCTTTCATGGGGTTCCTTCAGCAAAAAACGAGCGGAGTTTGTACCACAATATCCCCAGCCATTCGTGCAGGGCAAAGGTGCTGTCGCGCAGCCCGGTGGGGGTGGGCAGCAGGTCGAAGACGGAATCGAGGCCGCTGCGGGCGAAGCGGGTGCCGGCAGGGACGACGTCGAAGCCCTGCAGCTTGAACAGCGGGACGGCACGGCGCAGGTGCCATGCGTGGGTCACCAGCGCGATGCGCTGGACGCCGGCCTGTTTGAGCAGCGGCGCGGAGAGCTGGGCGTTGTCCCAGGTGGTGCGCGCGGCGTCCTCGACCCAGCGGGGGACGATAGCGTATTCATCCTGCAGAACCTGCTGCAGGATGCGGCCCTCGGCGAGGCTGCCGCCGCCCGGGATGCCGCCAGTGACGAGTATCGGCAGGCCGCTGGCGCGATGCAGCCGGACGGCGTAGCGCAGGCGCTCCAGGCTGATGGCGTTGAGGGTGTCGCCGCCGTATTCGGTCGCATCGTAGTAACTGCCGCCGGCCAGGAGAACGATGGCATCGGCGGCTTCAAGGTCGATGGCGCGGACCGGCCCGCTGATTTCCAGGCTTTTCTGCAGCAGCCCGCCGACCCAGGGGGTGGACAGGGCGTAGAGCGCGACGGTGGCAAGCAGGATCAGCGACATGGCCAGGCGAGGGCTGCGGCGGTGAAGGATCAGCCCGGCGGCCAGGAACAGCACCAATAATAGCGGCGGCAACAGGGCGAGGGCGACAAGATTTGTGACAAGCCAGGCGGTCATGGCGAGGATTGTATGTCAGCGCGATGTCGAATATCGCAGACAGTGTTTGACTTGCTCCGGGTGCGCAGTTAAAATTCCCGGCTTTCCGAGATTGTCCTCTGTGCAGAGGTTGGGTCATGAAAACGTTTTCCGCTAAAGGGCATGAAGTCAAACGCGATTGGTTCGTGATTGATGCTGACAACAAAGTGCTGGGTCGCCTGGCTTCCGAGATTGCCCGCCGTCTGCGCGGCAAGCACAAGCCTGAGTTCACCCCTCACGTCGACACAGGTGACTACATTGTCGTGGTCAACGCGGGCAAGATGCGCGTGACCGGCAACAAGGAAACCGACAAAGTCTATTATCGCCACTCGGGTTACCCGGGCGGCATCTACGAAACGACCTTCGGCAAGATGCAGGAGCGTTTCCCCGGTCGTGCGCTGGAAAAAGCGGTCAAGGGCATGCTGCCCAAAGGCCCGCTCGGCTACGCCATGATCAAGAAAATGAAAATTTACGCGGGCGCGGACCATCCGCACGAGGCTCAACAGCCCCAGCCCCTCGACATTAACGTTAAGGCCGCATCATGATCGGTGACTACAATTACGGTACGGGGCGTCGCAAGTCGTCGGTTGCCCGTGTGTTTCTCAAAGCCGGCAGCGGCAAAATCGTCGTCAACAACAAGCCGGTGGACGAGTATTTCTCCCGCGAAACCGGCCGCATGATCGTGCGCCAGCCCTTGGTGCTGACTGACAACCTGAGCACGTTCGACATCATGGTCAACGTGGCAGGCGGCGGCGAATCGGGTCAGGCCGGTGCCGTGCGCCACGGCATTACCCGCGCGCTGATCGACCTTAACGCCGAGATGAAACCCACGCTGAAGGCGGCGGGCCTGGTGACTCGCGATGCCCGCGAAGTCGAACGGAAAAAAGTCGGCTTCCACAAGGCGCGTCGTCGCAAGCAGTTCTCCAAGCGCTGATCGTACCGGAAGCATCGAAAAGCCGTCCCCATTGGGCGGCTTTTTTGTTGCCGTCATTTTGGTTCAATCATGGCGCTGCCTTACAATGGCAGCCATTCTTTGCAAGGAAATCAGCCATGATAAAAGTCGGTATTGTGGGCGGCACGGGCTACACCGGGGTCGAATTGCTGCGTCTGCTGACGCGCCATCCGCAGGTGGAACTGAAGGCCATCACTTCGCGCAAGGAAGCCGGGATGCCGGTGGCGGACATGTTCCCCAACCTGCGCGGACGGGTGAAGCTGGCGTTTTCCACGCCGGAGGAAGCCGGGCTGGAAAATTGCGATGTGGTGTTCTTCGCCACCCCCAACGGCGTGGCGATGCAGCAGATCCGCGCGCTGCTCGACGCCGGCGTCAAGGTGATCGACCTGGCGGCGGATTTTCGCATCAAGGACGTGGCGGTGTGGGAGCAGTGGTACAAGATGGAGCATGCCTGCCCGGATCTGGTGGCCGAGGCGGTGTACGGCCTCCCCGAGATCAATCGCGCCAGCATCCGCGGTGCGCGGCTGATCGCCAACCCGGGCTGCTACCCGACGGCGGTGCAACTGGGCTTCTTGCCGTTGCTGGAATCCGGCGCGGTCGACACCAGTTTTCTGGTGGCGGACGCCAAGTCGGGTGTATCCGGCGGCGGACGCAAGCCTGAAACCCATATCCTGTTTGCCGAGGCGGCGGACAACTTCAGGGCCTACGCCGTAGGCGGCCACCGCCACTGGCCGGAAATCAAGCAGGGATTGGAGAACTTCGCCGGCAAGCCGGTGGGCTTCACCTTTGTGCCGCATTTGACGCCGCTGATCCGCGGCATCCACGCGACGCTGTATGCGAAGGTAAGCGCCGACATCGACCTGCAAAGCTTGTTCGAGCAGCGCTACGCAGGCGAGGCTTTCGTCGACGTGATGCCGGCCGGCGCGCATCCCGAAACCCGCTCGGTGCGCGGCGCGAACATCTGCCGCATCGCGGTGCATCGGCCGCAGGGCGGCGACACGGTGGTCGTGCTGTCGGTGATCGACAACCTGGTGAAGGGTGCGGCCGGGCAGGCGGTGCAGAACATGAACATCCTGTTCGACCTGCCCGAGGACACCGCGCTGGCCGACGTGGGGATGCTGCCCTAAAGGATTCTTTTCAATACCCTTTGAGGGCGGCTCCGAGCCACGACACCAACTGGAGTGGAGTCGTAATGCCCTGACACCCGCGGAACTCCGTAGCTGGAACAGGGTCTTTGCTTGACGCAGGGCGAGTGATGAGGATAATCACTTCACATATTTTCAAGGAGTATTATTATGAACGCAGCAACCGAAATGGAAATCCCGCTGATCTTCACCGACAGCGCGGCAAGCAAAGTCAAAAACCTGATCGACGAAGAAGGCAATCCCGACCTGAAACTGCGCGTGTTCGTCTCGGGCGGCGGCTGCTCCGGCTTTCAGTACGGATTCACCTTTGACGAAGCGCAGAATGCCGACGACACCGTGATGGTGAAAAACGGCGTCACCCTGCTGGTCGATTCGATGAGCTTCCAGTATCTGGCGGGCGCAGAAATCGACTATTCAGAAGGTCTGGAAGGCGCGCAGTTCGTGATCAAGAACCCGAACGCCACCACGACCTGCGGCTGCGGCTCGTCGTTCTCGGCGTAAGCACTGCTTGCCCAACAAAAAAGCGGCTTCGGCCGCTTTTTTGTTGGGACGTCGCGGCTTCGGCCGCATTTTTTATGGCGACACTCAGGCCGGGTAAATCGCACCAAGGATTCGTGCTCCCCGGGCGCCCGTTACCGACGGCAAATTGCCCGGAGCATGGTGCAGTGTCTGCCGCGCCAGCCAGGCAAAGGCGAGCGCTTCCACCCAGTCCGGGTCGATGCCAAGCGCAGCGGTGGTCGCCACCCGAATGTTGGGCAGATGGGTGATGATGCGCTGCATCAGCGCGCCGTTGTGCGCGCCGCCGCCGCAAACATAGAGTTCCTGGGCGCCGCTGCATTCGCGGCTCACCGCATTGCACAGGCTCACGGCGGTAAACTCGAGCAAGGTGGCCTGCACATCAGCTGGGGCGATCGTTTGCTTCAGTGTGCTAAGCGTCGCGTCCAGCCAGTCCAGATTGAACTGTTCGCGTCCGGCACTCTTGGGCGGCGGCAGTTCCAGGTAGGGGTGGTTTGCCAGCGCCTGCAGCAGGCCGGGGTGGACGGCACCGCTGGCTGCCCAGGCGCCGTCGCGGTCGTAATTGGCGCCGCTGTGCCGTTTGATCCACGCGTCCATCAGCATGTTGCCGGGACCCGTGTCCCAGCCGCGCACCGTGCCATCCACCGGTAAATCGGTGATGTTGGCAATGCCGCCGATGTTGGCAATGACGCGGTGAACCCCC
>DASTEA010000212.1:0-5080 GCA_035710075.1 Thiobacillus sp. | reverse complement strand
GGTGATCAAGCACCTGCACGGCAACTGCCATGTGTATGTGGACGACCGCGCCGACCTCGCCAAGGCGGTGAAGATCGTCGAGAACGCCAAGACCCAGCGTTACGGCACCTGCAACACCACCGAGTCGCTGCTGGTGGCGCGCGGCATTGCAGATGTGGCACTGCCCGAAATCGGCCGCATGCTGGCCGGCAAGGGCGTCGAAATGCGCTGCTGCCCGGAAGCGCTGGCGATCCTCAAGGGCGCCGGCGTTGCGGCGGACAAGCTGAAAGCTGCGGTGGAAGCCGACTGGGCCGAGGAATACCTCGGTCCCATCATCGCGGTCAAGGTGGTCGACGACATCGATGCCGCGATGAGCCACATCAACACCCACGGCTCGCAGCACACCGACGCCATCGTCACCGAGGACTACGGCCGCGCGCGGCGCTTCCTGCGCGAGGTCGATTCGGCCAGCGTCGTGGTCAATGCCTCGACCCGCTTCGCTGACGGTTTCGAATACGGCCTCGGCGCGGAAATCGGCATTTCCACCGACAAGATCCACGCGCGCGGTCCGGTCGGGCTGGAGGGGCTCACCAGCCAGAAATGGGTGGTGCTCGGGGATGGCCACGTGCGCGGCTAATCGATGCAAGCCATCGGCATCTTCGGCGGCACGTTCGACCCCGTCCACTTCGGCCATCTGCGGCTGGCCGAGGAAATGGCGGAAGGGCTCGGCCTGGAGCGGGTGCTGTTCATCCCTGCCGGGCAGCCGCCGCATCGCGGGGCGCCGCACACCGCGGCCGCCCACCGGCTGGAGATGGTGCGCCGCGCGATTGCCGGCAACCCGCGCTTCGTGCTGGATGCGCGAGAGGTGGAAAGCCCACGCCCGAGCTACACGGTGGACACCTTGACCGCCTTGCGCGCCGAACTGGGCGAAGAACAGCCGCTGTGGCTGCTACTGGGGGCGGATGCATTTCTGGAGCTGCCAACCTGGCACGAATGGCGGCAGCTGTTCGAGCTGGCGCATATCGCGGTGGCCGCGCGTCCCGGCGCGCGGCTGCTGCAGTCCGATGCCATGCCGCAGATTCTGAAAAACGAAGTATTGCAACGGCAGCTCACCGACGGCCTGGTCTCCGGCCCGGCCGGCTCGGTGCTGCTGCGGCGGATGACGCCGCTGGCTATTTCAGCCACCGCCATCCGCGACACCCTGGCGCGGCACGGCAGCGCACGTTATCTGCTGCCCGACGCCGTGCTCGGCTATATTCACGAACACCAACTTTACGCATCCTTACCGCTATGAACATCGAAGACAAAATCAAACTGATCGTCGCCGCCCTCGAAGACGTCAAGGCGCAAGACATCACCGTGATCGATACCGCCAAGCTCACCTCGCTGTTCGAGCGCATGGTGATCGCCAGCGGCACGTCCAACCGCCAAACGCGCGCCCTCGCCGACAATGTGCGTATCAAGATGAAGGAAGCGGACGAATACGTGGGCAACACGGAAGGTGAAGAGACCGGCGAATGGGTGCTGCTCGACCTCGGCGACGTGATCGTCCATGTGATGCTGCCCGCCACGCGCACGCATTACAATCTGGAGGAACTGTGGGGCGCGGCCGAAGCGGCACGCGCCCGGCATGTCCAAGCTGATCACTAGGTGAAGCTGCACCTGATCGCAGTCGGCCACAAGATGCCCGGCTGGATCAACGCAGGCTACGATGACTACGCGCGCCGCATGCCGCCCGATCTGCCGCTTGCGCTGACCGAAATCAAGCCGGGCCATCGCGTGTCCGGGGAGGACGGTGCGCGGGCGCGGCAATTGGAGGCCGATCGCATCCTGGCCGCACTGCCCGCCGGCTGTGTGCCGGTGGTGCTCGACGAGCGCGGCACGCAAGTGAGCACGCGCGAACTGGCCAGCTGGCTGCAGGGCTGGATGGCCGAGGGGGTTTCGCCGGCGTTCGTGATCGGCGGGGCGGACGGCCTTGCCGACAGTGTGAAAACACGCGCCGGAAAATTGCTGGGACTGTCGAAACTGACCTTGCCGCATGCGCTGGCGCGGGTGCTGCTGGCCGAACAGTTATATCGTGCCGTATGCATCATCAAGGGGCATCCATACCACCGGGATTGAGGGAGATAACAAGAACATGCTGGTTGATAAACGGATTTACCTGGCCTCGCGATCGCCGCAGCGGCGCGAACTGCTGAAGCAGATCGGGGTTGCCTTCGATGTGCTGGCGCTGCGCGCCGTGTCCGGGCGTATGGACGTCATTGAGGTCCCGCACCCCGGCGAGGCCGCGACCGAATTCGCGCAGCGCATGGCGTCCGAAAAGGCCGCCTGTGGTTGGCGCGCGGTGGACGCACGCCACCTGCTGCGCTTTCCGGTGCTTGGTGTGGATACGGTGGTGGAACTGGACGGTGCCATTCTCGGCAAGCCGGCCATCCGCACCGAGGCCCAAGCCATGCTGGCGCGCCTGTCCGGGCGCGAGCATCAGGTGCATACCGCGGTGGCGGTGCAGCAGGATGACCGGCTGGAACTGCGCCTGTCGTCCAGTCGGGTCAGATTCGCCGCACTCGACGCCGCCACCATCGCGCGCTACCTGGAAACCGGCGAATATCTTGGCAAGGCCGGCGCCTACGCCATCCAGGGGCGGGCAGGCGCGTTTGTCGAACACATCGACGGCAGCTACAGCGGCGTCATGGGCTTGCCGCTATACGACACGTCCATTTTATTGAGAGCCTTCGGCCTCGCAGTCTGAGTTTGCCGGCCATTCCGTCATGAGCGAAGAAATCCTCGTCAACGTCACGCCGCAGGAAACCCGCGTCGCCGTGCTGCACCTGGGCGCGGTGCAGGAGCTGCACATCGAGCGCGCGCAATGCCGCGGGCTGGTGAGCAACATCTACATGGGGCGCGTGGTGCGCGTGCTGCCTGGAATGCAGTCGGCCTTTATCGACATGGGCCTGGAGCGCGCCGCCTTCCTGCATGTGGCCGACATCTGGGAAGAGCGCCACGGCGCCGAGCCCGAGCGACCGATCGAGCAGATCCTGCACGAAGGCCAGTCGCTCATGGTGCAGGTGATCAAGGATCCGATCGGCACCAAGGGGGCGCGGCTGTCGACGCAGATCAGCTTTGCCGGACGTTATCTGGTGTATCTGCCGCAGGAAAGCCACATCGGCATTTCGCAGAAGATCGAAGGCGAGGAAGAACGCGAACAGCTGCGCCAGAAACTGCACCGGCTGATGCCGGCGGACGCCACTGGCGGCTTCATCGTGCGCACCATGGCCGAGACCGCGGAAGACGCCGAAATGCAGGCCGACATCGACTACCTGCGGCGGCTGTGGAGCAGCATCCAGTCGCGCGGCAACTGTGTCGTGCCGTGCCTGCTTTATCAGGACCTCGACCTGTCGCTGCGCGTGCTGCGCGACTTCGTCAACAGTGACACCACGCGCATCCTGATCGACTCGCGCGAAACCTATCAGCGCATGGCCGAGTTCGCGCAGAGCTACACCCATGCCGTGCTCGACAAGCTGCAGCATTTCGGCGCCGACCGGCCGCTGTTCGACCTGCACGCCATCGAGGACGAAATCGCCAAGGCGCTGGGGCGGCGCGTCGACCTCAAATCCGGCGGCTACCTCATCTTCGACCAGACCGAAGCGCTGACCACCGTCGACGTCAACACCGGCGGCTTCGTCGGCGCGCGCAACTTCGACGACACCATCTTCAAGACCAACCTCGAAGCCGCGCAGTCCATCGCACGGCAACTGCGCCTCAGGAACCTCGGCGGCATCATCATCATCGACTTCATCGACATGGACAACGTCGAGCACCAGGAAGCGGTGCTCACCGAACTGAAAAAAACGCTGGCGCGCGACCCCACCCGCACCACCGTCAGTGGCTTCTCCGCGCTGGGTCTGGTGGAAATGACACGCAAGCGGACTCGGGAGTCTTTGGCGCACATCCTGTGCGAACCTTGTCCCACCTGCGCCGGGCGCGGCGAAATCAAGACCGCGCAGACCGTGTGCTACGACGTGCTGCGCGAGATCCTGCGCGAGGCGCGCCAGTTCGATGCGCGCGAATACCGCATCATCGCCTCGCAAAGCGTGATCGATCTGTTCCTCGACGAAGAGTCCGGCAGCCTCGCCCAGCTCATCGACTTCATCGGCAAGCCGATCTCGCTGCAAGTCGAGACCACCTACCCGCAGGAGCAGTACGACATCATCCTGTTGTGACGGGGCAAGCCTTGTCCGCGCATAACCTGAAGGGCATAAAGGGCGCGCAGGAACCCGAAGAAAAGGGTTGGACCGGGGTGGGATTGCCTGTCTTCGCGGCACTTCGCATCATTCCGCTTCAGGGTATTCGCGGATAAGAATCCACCCATGAAATCCGACACCGTTCCGCCCTACTGGCACACCGCCTGTGCCGAGCTTGCCGCCACCGACCCGGTGATGGCCGCACTCATCGCGCGCTATCCCGATGCCGTGCTGGCCAACCGCGGCGATCCCTTCCAGACCCTGGCGCGAGCCATCGTCGGCCAGCAGATTTCGGTCAAGGCGGCCGACAGCGTGTGGGCACGCTTCGCCGCTCACGCACAGATCATCAGCCCGGAACATATCGCCACGCTGGAACTCGACGCGCTCGCCGCCTGCGGCCTGTCGCGCCGCAAGGCCGAATACCTCGTCGACCTTGCCGGCCATTTCGTCGACGGCCGCGTCGAACCGGTGCGCTGGAGAACAATGGAAGACGAAGCCGTAATCGCCGAACTCATCGACGTGCGCGGCATCGGCCGCTGGACGGCCGAGATGTTCCTCATCTTCAGCCTGCGCCGCCCCGACGTCTGGCCGGTCGACGACATCGGCCTGCAGAAAGCCGTCGCCCTGCATTACCTGGCCGGCGAACGCCCCACCCCAAAAATCCTGCGCCAGCACGGCGAACGCCACGCGCCCTGGCGCACCGTCGCCACCTGGTATCTGTGGCGCAGCCTGGATTCTGCGGTGGTGCAGTACTGATCGATGCGTTCAGCCGTGGGGCGCATCAATTCGGCAGCGGTCGCGCGGGCTTGATGCCGGGCCGGCCTTGCTCAGCCCGCAACGCCGAGTTCTGCGCACAGCTT
>DASTEA010000211.1:0-12239 GCA_035710075.1 Thiobacillus sp. | reverse complement strand
CGATTCGGCGCCCGCCTGCAAGGCGCGCGCCAGTACATGCAACACCATGGGACGTCCGCCGATATCGGCGAGGGGCTTGCCAGGCAAACGGCTGGAGGCGTAGCGCGCTGGAATGACGACGCGAAAATGCATCTCAAGCTTTGCCGTGGATTTCGTCGGCACTCAGCGTACGCGCCTCTTCGGGCAGCATCACCGGAATGTCGTCACGGATGGGATAGGCCAGGCGGCAAGCCCGGCACACCAGTTCGTGGGCGGATTTTTTCCAGTCGAGCGGGCCTTTGCAGACCGGGCACACGAGGATATCAAGTAGCTTGGGGTTCATCGATCAGGGTCCTGTGGTTCGGTGACGCGCCAGCCAGGTCGGGCTGTTGCGACTTGTTTTGGTAAAGGTGGATATCGGCGACCGACAGCAGCGTCACCAGGTCGTGGCCGTCGCTCGGCGCGTGGCTGACGCCCAGGCTCACCGCCATCGGCAGGCCGTTGCTGGCGCTCCAGGCGTGGGTGCGTGATTCGATGCGCGCATAAATCCGCTGGATGGCGGCGGCGTCGCGCTGCGGCAGCAGGGCGACGAACTCGTCGCCGCCCCAGCGTCCGCACACGCCCGATTCGGCCGACTCCCGGAAGATCTGCGCGAATTCGGCCAGCACGCGGTCGCCCACGCCATGGCCATAGCGGTCGTTGACCGCCTTGAATTGATTCAGGTCGGCAAACAGCACCGTCGCCGGAGCGCCCGCGTCCGCCTTCTCGAAAATGGTGTCTGCTGCGGCCAGCAAGCCGTGGCGGTTGAGCAGCCCGGTCAGCATGTCGAAGCGGCTGCGGTAATCCAGCTGGCTACGCTGCCCCTCGATGCGTCCCATCAGGATGTAGGCATACGAAGCCAGGGTGACCCAGAATACGCCGAAGAAAACATCGCCCGCAGTGACGTCGAAACCGCCCACCCGGTAGCGCAAGGCGAAGGCGATCGCCATGCCGAGGAAGGCACCACCCAGCACCTCGGCAAACAGGCGCATGCCGTAACGCATGCCGTTGCCGAGCAGCACCATCAAAAAAGCCAGGGCCGACGGCGGAATCATATTGGGATCGTGTATCACGCACAGGGTGACGATCAGCAGATCGGCGGCCATGGCGCTGCGGATTTTCAGCAGCGTGACACCCCGCAACGCCTGATGGAAAAACCAGCTATTGAGGAGAAAATAAACACCGAGCGCGATCAGCAGCTGCTCGATGCTGAACAGCACCGGGGTCACGCTACGCAGCGTGGAGAAATAGATGACCGCCAGAGAAAAGAACAGATAGCGGGTGAAGAACTGGGTAACGATTTCGGAGCGATCGGGCACCCAGAAACCGGCATCGCCGGCTTCTGCTTCCCAGCGGCAGGGATGACGGCGGTCGCCCCAGTCTGAATACTTCATTCCCATAACGCTTCTCCTCAGATGCGCACTCCGTGATTTTTTATTGTTTTAGACGTGCGCCCAGCCAGTCGATGAATCCGGGCTCGGGAGCAACGTCGAGTTCCACCGCCCACCAGTCTGCGCCTGCAAACGCCAGGCATTTTACCGCGTCTTTTTCGGTCATCAGCACCGCACCTTCAGCCGGCAGGTCCTGCGGCTGGAACGCATGGTGATCGGCGAAGGCGCGCGGACCGAAACGGACGCCCTGCGCTTCAAGCATGTCGAAGAAGCCCTGTGGGCGGCCGATGCCGGTCACGGCGAGCCAGTCGCGTTGCGGCAGATCACGCAGCGCCCGTCTTTCCTGTGGCGCGCGCAGGCGCCAGGCCTGCCCTGCAGTGTAATCGGCACGCCAGGTCTTTGGCCCATAGGGATGCGGCTGCGCAGTCCCGCGCACCACCTGGATCACCGCATCCACGCTGCCCAACCGGCCTCTGGGTTCGCGCAGCGGTCCGGCCGGCAGCGGCCAGCCGTTGCCCAGCCCGGTCGCCGCGTCGATCACCACCAGTTCGATGTCGCGCTGCAGGCGGTAGTGCTGCAGGCCGTCGTCGGCCACGATCACGTCCACCCCCGGATGGCGAGCCAGCAGGGTGCGCGCCGCCGCCACCCGGTCGCGTCCGACCACCACCGGCGCGTGGGTCTTGACCCGGATCAGCAAGGGTTCGTCGCCCACCTGCGCCGGCGGGCTGTCAGGCTGCACGTCGACGCAGCCGCGCGCCGTGCCGCCATAGCCGCGGCTCACCACCCCGGGGCGATACCCCTGGGCACGCAGCCAGTTCACCAGCCAGATCACCAACGGGGTTTTGCCGCTGCCGCCGGCGGTGAGGTTGCCGACGATGACCACCGGCACCCCGACGGCAACGGCAGCCAGCCAGCTGCGTCGATACGCCAGGCGGCGCAGCCAGGAGACGGCTGCGAACAGCGCGGCCAACGGCGCGAGTAGCAGCGTGAGCACGCTGCTACGCGTCCACAGATGCTGAAGGGAAACCATGGGTTTGCCCGCCTATTCCGTTTCCCGATCAAGGGTGGTGCCAAGGCGCGCCGCAAACAGTGCAGTGGCACGGCAAGGCGGGGACGACAGCATCACAACTGATTGGGGGACGGAATTACGGGGCGGTCTGCGTGACGAAGGTGATGCGGGTCAGCCCCACCCGGCGCGCCGCTTCCATCACGTTCACCACCGACTGATGCGCGGTTCGTGCATCGGCATTGATCACCACCACCGGCTCGGTCTGATCGCCGGCGGCTTGCTTCAGCGCAGCGGCCAGTTCGTCGACCGAGGCGCCGCCGACTGCGGTGCTGTCGACCTGGTAGCGGCCATCTTCAGCCACCGCCACCTCGATCTGCTTGGGCGGGGTCGGCGTCTGCTCGGCGCTGCTGGTGGGCAGGTTGATCTTGAGCTCGGCAAAACGCGTGTAGCTGGTGGTCACTGCCAGAAAAATGACAATGACGAGCAGGATGTCGATGAACGGAATCAGGTTGATATCCGGATAGTCTTCACGGCGGCCACGACGAAAATCCATTTCTTATTTCCGATCGCCCTGGAGGATTTCCACCAGCTTGATCGCCTGCTGCTCCATGTCGACCACCAGCGATTCCACCTTGGCACGGAAGTAGCGATAGAAAATCATCGCCGGGATCGCCACGATCAGGCCGAAAGCCGTGTTGTACAGCGCGATCGAAATGCCATGCGCCAGCTGGCCGGGGTTGGTGCCGCCGCCGGTCTGGGCGCCAAAGATTTCGATCATGCCGATCACCGTGCCGAGAAGACCCAGCAGCGGCGCCATGCTGGCGATGGTGCCCAGCGATATCAGGAAACGGTCGAGCTCGTGGGTGATGGCGCGGCCGGCTTCCTCGATCGATTCCTTCATGACTTCGCGCGAGTGGTGGGCGTTCTTCAGCGCGGTCGCAAAAACCCGCCCCATCGCTGAACCGTCGGCCAGCCGCGTGACAAGCTCCTGGGTGACGCCGCGCTCCTGATAGCTCTTGATCGTTTCCAGCAGCAAGCTGGCGGGGGCCACTTCCTGGGTACGCAAGCTGTACGCACGTTCGATAATGATGGCCACGGCGACAACAGACGCCAGGATCAACGGCCAGATCGGCCAACCGGCCGCCTCAATGATTGCAAACACTGAATACCACTCCCAATGAAAACACCAGGCGGAATGTAGCCCCCGCGTGCGGGTTTCGGCAAGCACCAATTGCATGGAGCGGCGATTTTTCCGGCCTTCCGCGAGTTCTCCACAATTGATGTGGATAAGTCTGTGCGGAACTGTCCGGCAGACCCCTAAAGCACCCGTCGACAAAGGGAAAGGCGTTACGGCACAAAAAGTAACCAATACGCTTATCCGTTTAATATCAATGAATTATAAAAATGCAACTGCCGTCAATAGGGTTGCCGACATTTATTTTGTGAAAGCGTGATGACTGTGCATGAACCGTGGCGGCGGCTAACCCGTTATCCTGCAGACCATGGATTTTCTGGACAATCTCCCCGGCCCCACGCCCGCCCTGCCCGTGCTCACCGTGAGCGAGCTCAACCGCATGGCACGCCGCGTGCTGGAATCGCAACTGCCGCTGTTGTGGGTGGAAGGCGAAGTCTCCAACTTCATGCGCGCCGCCTCCGGACACTGGTATTTCTCCCTCAAGGACGCCAGCGCGCAGGTGCGCTGCGTGATGTTTCGCGGGCGCAACCAGTTTGCCGACTTCACCCCGGCCAACGGCGACCACGTCGAAATCCGCGCCCTGCCCTCGCTGTACGAAGCGCGGCGAATTCCAGCTCGGCGCCGAAGTCATCCGCCGCGCCGGTGCCGGGCGCCTGTACGAGGCCTTCCTCAAGCTGAAGGCGAAACTGGAAGCCGAAGGCCTGTTCGACCCGGCGAGAAAGCGCGCGCTGCCGCGCTTTCCGCGCTGCCTCGGCATCGTCACCTCGCCCCAGGCCGCGGCCCTGCACGACGTGCTGACCGCGCTTTCGCGCCGCATGCCGGGCCTGCCGGTGGTCCTCTATCCCACCCCGGTGCAGGGCGCCGGCGCCGGCGCGCAGATCGCCGCCGCCATCCGCACGGCCGGCGCACGCGCCGAGTGCGACGTGCTGCTGGTGTGCCGCGGCGGCGGTTCGCTGGAGGATCTGTGGGCGTTCAACGACGAGGCGGTGGTGCGGGCGATTGCCGCCAGCCCGATGCCGGTGGTGAGCGGGGTCGGCCACGAAACCGATTTCAGCCTGGCCGATTTTGCTGCCGACCTGCGCGCGCCGACGCCGACGGCGGCAGCCGAACTCGCCAGTCCGGCGCGCCAGGAACTGCTGCTGCAACTGGGCCATCTGGCCCGCCAACTGCAGCACCACCTCCTCCGCAGGCAGCGCGGCGACATGCAGCGGCTGGACGACCTGGCGCGCCGCCTGGTCCACCCGGCCGCCCAGCTGCGCCGCCGCCAGATCGAGTTGAGCCAGCTGGCGCAGCGCCTGCGCCACGCCAGCGGCAGGCGCCTGACGACCGAGCACCTGCGCATCGCACGGCTGAGCCAGCGGCTGGTGACGCCGATTCACGTCATCCAGCGCGAGCAGCAGCGGCTGGACGCGCTGGGCATGCGCACCCGGCGCGCGGTCGAGGGCGGCTTTGGGCAGCGTCGGCTCACCCTGGCACGGCTGGCCAGCAGCCTCGCCCACCTCAACCCGGAAGGCGTGCTGGCGCGCGGCTACAGCATCGTCCAGCTGGAAAATGGCACGGTGGTGCAGGATGCGGCGGCACTCAGCGCGGGCGACCCCATCGGCATCCGCTTCCATCGCGGACAGGCCCGCGCCCGGGTCGAGTCGACCAGCGAGGATTAAGCCGCTTGCCTCAAGATACGAGGCGCGGCGCCTCGCCGCGATTGTCGGATCCTCACGCTCCCCACGGCATCGGCCGGGGGGCTTCCTACACGGCATTCCAGGAATTCCGGGCAGCTACGTCCTCAAATGACGCGCCACCAGCGTCGTCGCCTGCGATTCCAGATCGTCCGCCAGACAGTCCAGCACCACCGCATCGGGCCACGATCGCAGCCAGGTGAGCTGGCGCTTGGCGAGCTGGCGGGTGGCGGCAATGCCCTGCTCGCGCAGCGCCTTGAGGTCGATGTCGCCGTCGAGATAGGCCCACGCCTGGCGGTAGCCGACCGCGCGCATGGCGGGCAGGTCTGGCTTGAGCACATAGCTGCGGCGCAGGGATTCCACTTCGTCGATCAGGCCTTCGGCGAGCATGGCGTCGAAGCGCGCGGCGATGCGCTGATGCAGCACGGCGCGGTTGGACGGGATCAGGGCGAGCTGCAGCACGCGGTAGGGCAATTCGGATTGCACCTTGTCGAACAGCGCCGACATGGGCGTTCCGCTGAGCCGGAAAACTTCCAGCGCGCGGCCGATGCGCTGGGAGTCGTTCGGCGCCAGCCGCGCCGCGGTGGCCGGGTCGACTGCTGCCAGATCGGCGTGCAGCGCGGGCCAGCCGCGCGCCGCCGCCTCCGACGCCAGCTGTTGCCGCAGCGCCGCATCGGCGCGCGGCAGGTCGTCCAGTCCCTTCAATAGCGCGCGGAAATACAGCATGGTGCCGCCGACCAGCAGCGGCACCCTGCCGCGCGCGACGATGTCGGCCATCAGGCGCCGCGCGTCGTCGCAAAATGCCGCCGCCGAATAGGCTTCGGTGGGATCGCGAATATCCAGCAGCTGATGCGGCGCCCGCGCCAGCGTGACGGCGTCGGGCTTGGCGCTGCCGATGTTCATGTCGCGGTACACCAGGGCCGAATCGACGCTGATGATTTCGAGCGGGAAGCGTTCGACCAGGCTGACCGCCAGCGCGGTCTTGCCCGAGGCGGTCGGACCCATGAGGAAAATCGCGGGGGGAAGGCTGGATGCAGACATGGGGGCGATTATCCACCAGCTTGGCGGTCGCGGCCGGACGACAGCCGGCTGTTCAGCGCATCCTGGCCCGGGCGAGGCGTGAAAATCAGGGTCTACAGTGTATGAGTGAGGGTTTGGCCTGACACCAATGGCTGCCGTCCAAAGCTCCTGATTTTGCCATCTCTACCGGAGGGTCCTAGCCCATGAACATCGACCAACTCAAGTCCGTGGCCAATGCCATCGTGGCAAAACAGAAAGGCGTGCTGGCAGCAGACGAAAGCAATCCCACCATCAAGAAACGCTTCGATGCGATCAAGGTCGAGTCAACCGAAGAAAGCCGCCGGCGCTACCGAGAAATCCTGTTTACCGCCGACGGCATCGAGCGCACTGTCGGCGGCGTCATCCTGTACGACGAAACCCTGCGCCAGGGCACGCGCGACGGCGTCCCCTTTCCCCAGCTGCTGTCGAGCAGGGGAATCATCCCCGGCATCAAGGTCGACCAGGGCGCCAAGGCGCTGGCGCTGCACCCGGGAAACAAGGTGACCGAGGGGTTGGACGGCCTGCGCGAACGGCTCGCCGAATACCGGCAGTTGGGCGCGCAGTTCGCCAAGTGGCGGGCGGTGATCGAGATCGACGAACATGGCATTCCGTCGTCTTATGGCATTCGCGCCAATGCCCACGCGCTGGCGCGCTACGCCGCGCTCTGTCAGGAAGCCGGGCTGGTGCCGATCGTGGAACCCGAAGTGCTGATGGACGGCGCCCACGGAATCGAGCGCTGCGAAGTGGTGACAGGACGGGTGCTGCAGGCGGTATTCGCCGAGCTGGACGCCCATCACGTGCTGTTCGAGGGCATGCTGCTGAAGCCGAACATGGTGATCGCCGGCAAGAAATGCGCGCGCCAGGCGGGCGTGCAGGAGGTGGCCGAGGCCACGCTGCGCTGCCTCAGGCGCTACGTGCCGGCGGCGGTCCCGGGGATCGTGTTCCTGTCCGGCGGGCAGAGCGCGGAGGACGCCACCGACCACCTGAATGCCATGAACGCGATGGGCGCCCAGCCGTGGGCGCTCAGTTTTTCATACGGGCGGGCGCTGCAGGCGCCGGTACTGGCCGCGTGGCAGGGGCAGGAAGGCAACGTCGCCGCCGCGCAGCAGGCGCTGCTCAAGCGTTGCCACCTCAACGGCCTGGCCCGTGACGGCGCCTACACCCGGAGCATGGAGCATGCCGCATAAGCCATTCGGCAGCCGCGTGAACGGTTCGATTCGATGTGGTCGCCCCCTTCCCCTTCCTGAGCTGCCATTGGGAAAGCCCGCGAGGGAACACGGCCAGGTTGTCGGGGCTGGAATCGCCAGGACTCTCGGCGCGGGGCTGGCCATCGCCATCGGCTTGCTGGCCCCGATTCAGGCAACGCTGGCGGGGAATACCGAACGCCGGCTGGCAATTGGCGTGCTCGCGCACGATCGCGGACTCGCCGCCGATCACCACGAAGACGGAATCGATCTCAATGTGGAGCGCCTGTTTACCCCGCTGGACCTGCCTGGATCGCCGCGCCCGCACATCGGCATCACGCTGAATTTCGTGGGCGATACCAGCATGGCCTACGCCGGTCTGAGTTTTCGCTATCGGGAGACGGCACGCTGGTTCGTCGACGTTCTACTCAGCGCGGCGATTCACGACGGCCCGCTGCACAAGGATCCGGAAGGCTGCCGGCGCTACAGCGATTGCGGTTTCGGCATCCGCGCCATGCCTCGCTTCGGGCTGGAAATCGGATATCGCGTCAGTCCCGATGCATTCGTTACACTGTTCCACGACCATATGTCGCACAAGTGGGTCATCGGCGGGGAAAACGAGGGGATCGACCATCTCGGTTTGCGCTATATCCGGCCTTACTGAGCGGGCTGGAAACCGGGTGACGTGATCGCATCAGGACCGGGCGGAAGCGTGGGACTTGATCGAACAATCAGCAGGGCGCACGTGAAATGCTTCTAGCTGACTTCGTCGATCCAGGCCATCTGGATCGCTTCGAGGATCTTCTCGCCGGAATGCTCCGCGTCATCCTCAAAGTCGGGCAGTTCCATCACCCAGCGATGCAGATCGGTGAAGCGGATGGTGCGCGGGTCGATTTCGGGGTGCGCTTCGGCAAGTTCGATGGCGATGTCGAGGGAGTCCGTCCACTTCATTTCAATGACCTTCCTTGACCATGTTGATGGTGTACTTGGGAATCTCGATCACCAGGTCGCTGCCGTTGACGCGTGCCTGGCACGACAGCCGCGACTGCGGTTCCAGTCCCCAAGCCTTGTCGAGCAGATCATCCTCTTCTTCGGTGGAAGCTTCCAGCGAATTGAAGCCTTCGCGCACGATGATATGGCAGGTGGTGCAGGCACACGACTTTTCGCAGGCGTGTTCGATTTCGACGCCGTTGGCAAGCAAGGTGTCGCAAATGGTGTCGCCGGGCTTGGCGTCGATGACGGCGCCTTCCGGGCAGAGTTCGACGTGGGGCAATACGATGAGTTGGGGCATGGCTTCTTTGAGTACGGCTAAATTGAATACGGTCAGGCGAGCAGGACGTGTTGGCTGGGCAATGCTTTTAACATGCCGTCCCGGAAAAGCATACGGTCGTTGACACGGCCGTGGCGCCCGGAGGGGCTTCGGACCGAGGCTGCAGGGATTCGATGAATTCGTCGTTCAGCATGTCGCTCGCTCAACCAAAGGTTTCAAGTTTCTGCCCGGCCATTGCGCGGCGCACGTTCTGGTCCATGCGGCGCTGGGCGAATTCGGTGGTGGCGGCATTCAGCGCCTCGATGCCGCGCTTGATGGCCTGATGATCGGTGCCCAACATCAGCTTTTCAAGGGCGGCGATGCCGGTTTCGATCGCCGCGGCTTCGGCCGCATCGAGCAGCTCGGGGTCTGCCGCCAGCGCCGCGCGGGTGGCGGCAATCAGGCCCTGCGCGTCGACGATCTGTTCGTTCAATGCACGCGCAAACATGTCGCCCTTGGCATGCGTGAAGGCGTCCTTCAGCATGCGGGTGATGTCTTCGTCGTCCAGGCCATAGGACGGCTTGACCTGCACGCTGGCTTCGACCCCGCTGCTCTGCTCGCGCGCCGCCACCGACAAGAGGCCGTCGGCGTCGACCTGGAAGGTGACGCGGATGCGTGCCGCGCCGGCCACCATCGGCGGGATGCCGCGCAGTTCGAAGCGCGCCAGCGAGCGGCAGTCGGACGCCAGTTCGCGCTCGCCCTGCAGCACGTGCACGCTCATCGCGGTCTGGCCGTCCTTGAAAGTGGTGAACTCCTGCGCGCGCGCGGTGGGAATCGTGGTGTTGCGCGGGATGACCTTCTCGGTCAGCCCGCCCATGGTTTCCAGGCCCAGCGACAGCGGAATGACGTCGAGCAGCAGCCAGTCGTCGCCGGCGCGGTTGCCCGCCAGCACATCGGCCTGCATGGCCGCGCCGAGCGCGACGACCTTGTCGGGATCGAGGTTGGTCAGCGGCGTCTGCCTGAAGAAGTCGGCCACGGCCTGACGGATGCACGGCATGCGGGTGGAGCCGCCGACCATCACCACGCCCTTGATCTCGTCCACGGCAAGCCCGGCGTCGCGCAGCGCCTTGCGCGTGGGCGCCAGCGTCTTGTTGACGAGGCTGGCGGTCAAGGCGTTGAACGCGGCCTGGGTCAGCGTCGCGTCCATCATTTCGCCGGTCGACAGCACCGCGGTGACGCGCACCTCGGTATGTTCGGTCAGCGCCTCCTTGGCGTCGCGCGCCTTGGTCAGCAAGAGCCGCATGTCGCCCGCCGCCAGCGGCGCGAAGCGGCCCTGTTCGACCATCCAGCAGAAGATGCGCTGGTCGAAATCGTCGCCGCCCAGTGCCGAGTCGCCGTGGGTGGCGAGCACCTCGAACACCCCCTTGGACAGCTTGAGGATGGAAATATCGAAGGTGCCGCCGCCGAGGTCGTACACCGCGTATACGCCCTCGGACGCGTTGTCGAGACCATAGGCGATCGCCGCGGCGGTCGGCTCGTTCAGCAGGCGCAGCACGTTCAGACCCGCGAGTTGCGCAGCGTCCTTGGTGGCCTGGCGCTGGGCATCGTCGAAATAAGCCGGCACCGTGATCACCGCACCGACGAGTTCGCCGCCCATGGCGGCTTCGGCGCGCTGGCGCAGCACCTTGAGGATTTCGGCCGACACTTCGACCGGGCTTTTCACGCCGGCGGCGGTTTTCAGCTGCACCATGCCGGGCGCATCGACGAAGCGGTACGGCAGGCTGGCGATGTCGTCGATGTCGGCAATCCCGCGCCCCATGAAGCGCTTGACCGAAACGATGGTGTTGTGGGGATCGCTGTTTTGCGCAGATTGCGCGGCGTAGCCTACATCGACGTCGCCGCTGGCACAGTAACGCACCACCGAAGGCAGCAGCGAATGCCCGGCTTCGTCGTCCAGCACCACGGCAAGGCCGGAGCGCACCGTGGCCACCAGCGAATTGGTCGTGCCCAGGTCGATCCCGACTGCCAGACGGTGCTGGTGCGGGGCGGAGGACATGCCGGGTTCGGCAATTTGCAGCAAAGCCATTTTAACTTTCCAGTTCTTCGTAGACGTCGCCCACTTCGGCGATGAGTTTGTCCATGAATCGCAATTGGCGCACGGCTTCGCTTGCCGCTTCATAGTCGTGCGCCGTGTCGATCAGTTCGGCCAGTTGCGCCTCGATGCGGCGATGCGCGACGCGCAGGTCGTCTGTCAAGGAATCCAGCGCCGCCATGCGCTTGCCGGCGCGTGCGTCTTCGATGGCCTCGCGCCATTCCATCTGCTGCATCAGGAAGGCCGGCGCCATCTTCGTGTTGTTGGCGTCGAATGCATTAATGCCCTGCAACTTCAACAAATACACGCCGCGGTTCACCGCATGCCTGAGCGTCTGGTACGCCTCGTTCACCTGCGTCGCCCACTGCATCGCCACCCGCTGCTCCGCCTCCGGCTGCGCGGCGAACCGGTCGGGATGCACCGTGTTCTGCAACTCACGGTAGGCCGTGTCGAGCTTGTCCCGATCCAGCGCATACGATTGCGGCAGGCCAAAAAGTTCGAAGTAGGTTTGAGAAAAGTCCATTTTAGGGGCCGGGATTCAGGGATCAGGATTCAGGGACTTTGTGCTGCGCGTTGCTTAGACCAAATGCAGCCACGGGCCGCAAGAGCCGCAAGGCCCTGACCCTTCGTGCCCTTCAGGGTGCTGAATCCCGACCCCTGCCTTCTCAAATGTTGAACGACTCGCCGCAGCCGCACTCGTTCTTCACGTTCGGGTTGTTGAACTTGAAGCCTTCGTTCAGGCCTTCACGCGCGTAGTCGAGCTCGGTGCCGTCAATGTAGGCCAGGCTTTTCGGGTCGACGAATACGGTCACGCCGTGACTGGTGAAGATCTCGTCGCCTTCGGGTGCCTCATCGGCAAACTCCAGCTTGTAGGCCATTCCGGAACAGCCGGTGGTGCGCACGCCGAGACGGATGCCGACACCCTTGCCGCGTTTGGCCAGGTAGTTGGTAATGTGCTGCGCTGCGCGCTCGGACAAGGTTACCGCCATGACTTACTCCAGACCCTTTTTCTGCTTGTAGTCGGCGACCGCGGCCTTGATCGCGTCTTCGGCCAGGATCGAGCAGTGGATCTTCACCGGCGGCAGCGCGAGCTCCTCGGCAATCGCGGTGTTCTTGATCTCCATCGCCTGGTCGAGCGTCTTGCCCTTGACCCATTCGGTCACCAGCGAGGACGAAGCAATCGCCGAGCCGCAACCGTAGGTTTTGAACTTGGCATCCTCGATCAAGCCATCCTTGCCCACCTTGATCTGCAGCTTCATCACGTCGCCGCAGGCGGGCGCGCCCACCATGCCGGTGCCAACGCCCTCGTCGTCCTTGGTAAAGGAACCGACGTTGCGGGGGTTTTCGTAATGGTCGAGTACTTTTT
>DASTEA010000210.1:0-7919 GCA_035710075.1 Thiobacillus sp. | reverse complement strand
GCGTCAACGTCAAGGCCACCACCACCGAAAAACTCGGCTTCACCGGGCGTGGCGAGGGCATCGCGGCCGAGGCGGTGTGCCTGGTCGTGCGTGACTGAATCCGGTTTGACCCAGTTCGGCGCGGCCGCGCCCGACACGCTGCGGCTGTTCTTCGCCCTGTGGCCGGACGACGCCACCCGCGATGCACTCGACCGCGCCGGCAAGCGGCTGCATCAGCATTGGGGCGGCCGCCGCATGCGCGCGGAGACCCTGCACATCACCCTGGCCTTTCTCGGCAGCACGCCGGCCGAACAATTGGATGGCCTCACTGCCTGCGTCGACACCGTCCGGACCGATGCGTTCGAACTGGTCCTCGCTCAGGCCGGCTACTGGCGGCACAACCGCATCGGCTGGCTGGGCGCGAGCCAGATGCCGCCGCCCTATATCGAGCTGGTCGGTACGCTGAATGCCGCCCTGCGAGGAGCCGGGTTTGCCGTCGACGCCCGCCCGCATGTGCCGCACGTCACCCTGCTGCGCAATTCAGCCGGCGGCGAGGTGCCGGAATGCACGCCGGTGCACTGGCCGATCAGCGATTTCGTGCTGGTAGCCTCGCGCCGCGAGGCCGACGGGATGCATTACGACGTGATCCGGCGCTGGCCGCTGGCACGAAGTGGCGCCGCACGATAGTCTTGCGGCTTTCTCAAACCCGCGACGCTGATCGTGCCTCGACATGCCGGACTTCAGTCAAGACCTCAACGCGCTGATCGATGCGCGCTTTCCGATTCTGGTCAGTGAAACGCATGAGGAATCGCGTCTGCTCGCGCGCGTGCGGGAAATCTGCACGGCGCGGGACGTTCCGCTGTTTGTCTGGAGTCTCGCGGACGGGCTCAAACGCAGCACGGAAACGAGCGCGATCTATAGCACCACCGAATTGACCGATGCGCTGAAGCACGTCGATGCGACGCCGCAGAACGGGCTCTATGTGTTTCTGGACGCCCATCCGTTTCTCGCCAATCCGCTGAATGTGCGGCTGGTGCGCGAAATCGCCTTCGATCATTACCGCCGCGACCGCACGCTGCTGTTCGTCAGCCCGGGACTCGACCTGCCGCCCGAACTTGCCCGCATGTCGGCGCGCCTTGCCATGCCGGGCATCACGGCTGACCGCGTGCGCAGCCTGTTGAAAGAGGAACTCGACCGCTGGCAGCGCGACACACGGCGCAGTCTGCGGATCGACCGCGACATCCTGCCGCTGCTGGTGCATCAGCTCGCCGGGCTGGGCGAAGACGAAGCGCAGCGTCTGATTCGCCAGGCCATCAACGTGGACGGCGAACTCAACCTCGGCGACGTCAAACGCATCGCGCGATTCAAGCAGGACCAGCAGGGCAGCGCGCTTGAAATGGAATTGCCCGACGTCACACTGGACGATGTCGGCGGATTCGGGCGTCTCAAGACCTGGGTCGGCCAGCGGCAGGCGGTGTTCCAGAATCCGGCGTTGGCCCCCGGGCTGCCGGTCCCCAAGGGGATCCTGCTGCTCGGGGTGCAGGGCGCGGGCAAAAGCCTGGCCGCCAAGGCGGTCGCCGGAAGCTGGAAAGTGCCGCTGTTGCGGCTGGATTTCGCCGCCCTCTACAATAAATACATCGGCGAAACCGAAAAGAACCTGCGGCAGGCGCTGGACGAGGCGGCACGCATGGCGCCGTGCCTGCTGTGGATGGACGAAATCGAAAAGGGGCTGTCTGCGGGGGATGCCGACGACGGCGTTTCCCAGCGCATCCTCGGTACCTTGCTGACCTGGATGAGCGAGCGCGACAACCCGGTGTTCGTCGTCGCCACCGCCAACGACATCAGCAAGCTGCCGCCGGAACTGCTGCGCAAGGGCCGTTTCGACGAGCTCTTCTTCGTCGACCTGCCGAGCGCGCCGGTGCGCGAGATCATTTTTGGCTTGCACCTGAAAAAGCGCGGCCTCGACCCGGCCGCATTCCAGATGGCGCGCCTGAGCGAACGCAGCGAAGGTTACTCGGGCGCGGAAATCGAACAGGCCATCGTTGCGTCGCAGTATGCCGCGCTGGCGGAAGGCGGGGCGCTGACGCACACCCACGTTGAGCGCGAACTCGCCCAAACACGCCCGCTGTCAGTGATCCGCGCCGAAGACTTCGAACGCCTGCGCGACTGGGCGAGCCAGCGTTGCGTGATGGTGGACTGAAGCGGAGTCGGCCGAGATTTCCTGCTCGACGCGGTTTTTTCTCGACAGGAGCAAGACGTTTCGGTTATCATGCGCCCCGCATTAGGCGCGTAGCTCAGCTGGTTAGAGCACCACCTTGACATGGTGGGGGTCGATGGTTCGAGTCCATTCGCGCCTACCAATATTTATAGGGTCGGGATGACCCGTTGTGAGTGGGGCAAGCCCCGTGGAGCTTGTGGAATGTCAACGCGAACTAGTCGGCTTGTCACTCGATAAACCCGGCGCATCGCTGTTCGCAGAGGCTCTGCAATCTTCCTGTAGTACCCAAAAGCGCGGTCGGTCCGCGCTTTTTTTTGTTTCTGGAGTTTGAATCATGGTCAACGTCACGCTTCCCGATGGTTCCGTCCGCCCGTTCGAGGGCCCGGTCACGGTTGCGCAGGTCGCATCCAGCATCGGCGCGGGGCTGGCCAAGGCGGCGCTCGCTGGGCGCGTCAACGGCGAACTGGTCGACACCAGCCATGTGATCGACGCCGATGCGCAACTGTCCATCGTCACCGACCGCGATGCCGACGGCCTCGACATGATCCGCCACTCCACCGCCCATCTGCTGGCCGCCGCAGTGAAATCGCTGTTCCCCGACGCGCAGGTCACCATCGGCCCGGTGATCGAGGACGGCTTCTTTTACGATTTCGCCTACAAGCGCCCGTTCACGCCGGAAGACCTGGTTGCCATCGAGAAGAAGATGGCCGAGCTGGCGAAGCAGGACATTCCGGTCGAGCGCAGCGTGATGCCGCGCGACGAGGCGGTGAGCTTCTTCAAGAACATGGGCGAGCTGTACAAGGCCGAGATCATCGCGTCGATCCCGAGCAACGAGTATATCTCGCTGTACCGCGAGGGCGATTTCATCGATCTGTGCCGCGGCCCGCACGTGCCGTCGACCGGCAAGCTCAAGCATTTCAAGCTGATGAAGCTGGCCGGCGCCTACTGGCGCGGCGACTCGAAGAACGAGATGCTGCAGCGCATCTACGGCACGGCGTGGGCGAAGAAGGAAGACCTCGAAGCCTACCTCTACCGGCTGGAAGAGGCCGAGAAGCGCGACCATCGCAAGCTCGCCAAACAGCTCGATCTGCTGCACATGCAGGACGAGGCGCCGGGTATGGTGTTCTGGCATCCCAAAGGCTGGATCGTGTGGCAGCAAATCGAGCAGTACATGCGGCAGAAGTTTGTCGAATACGGCTACCAGGAAGTGCGCACCCCGGCGGTGATGGACAAGAGCATGTGGGAAAAGTCTGGCCACTGGGAAAACTACCACGACAACATGTTCACCACGTCCTCGGAAAACCGCGACTACGCGGTGAAGCCGATGAACTGCCCTGGCCACGTGCAGATCTTCAACAGCGGCCTGCATTCCTACCGCGACCTGCCGCTCAGGCTGGCTGAGTTCGGCTCGTGCCACCGCAACGAGCCCTCGGGCGCGCTGCACGGCATCATGCGGGTGCGCGGCTTCACCCAGGACGACGCCCACATTTTCTGCACCGAAGACCAGATCGAGGCGGAAGTCGCGGACTTCATCGTGATGCTGCAGAAATGCTACGCCGACTTCGGCTTCACCGACGTGCTGGTCAAGCTGTCGACCCGTCCGGAAAAACGTGTCGGCTCGGACGAATCCTGGGACAAGGCTGAAACGGCGCTGGCGGCGGCGCTCGACAAGAGCAAGCTGGCCTACGACTTGCAGCCGGGCGAGGGCGCGTTCTACGGGCCCAAGATCGAGTTCACCCTGAAAGACACGCTTCACCGGCTGTGGCAGTGCGGCACCATCCAGCTCGACTTCAACCTGCCGCTGCGCCTCGACGCCGAATTCGTCGACGAGGACAACAGCCGCAAAACCCCGGTGATGCTGCACCGCGCGATTCTCGGGTCGATGGAGCGCTTCATCGGCATCCTGATCGAACACCATGCCGGCAACTTCCCGTTGTGGCTGGCGCCGGTGCAGGTGATGGTGATGAATATCAGCGAGCGCCAGGCCGACTACGCGCAAAAAGTCACCCAGGCGCTGCGCGAGGCGGGCATCCGTGCAGTGTCGGACTTGAGTAATAACAAAATTACTTATAAAATCCGCGAACATAGCTTGCAAAAGCTGCCTTATCAGGTGGTTGTCGGCGACAAGGAAATGGAAACCGGGTTGGTTTCCGTCCGTGCCCGCGGCAATCAGGATCTGGGGCAGCTCGGTTTGGATGACTTGATGGCGCGCCTGAAAGCGGAAACGCTGGCGCGCCAGTAATAGCGGTCAAACAAGGCGTAGGGACGTTGTCCCGCGCCTTCTTTATTTATTGTTTGACCTTTTTGCCTCGACGCGCAGCGTCAGGTTTTTATTTGGAGAACAACTCATCGCGACAGAAAAGAAACAGACACGCATCAACGGGGAAATTACCACCCCCGAGATACGTTTGGTCGGTGTGGAAGGCGAGCCGCTTGGCATCGTAAAAATTTACGATGCCCTGCGTCAGGCGGAAGAAGCTGACCTGGATCTGGTGGAAATTGCGCCGACGGCCCAGCCGCCCGTGTGCAAGATCATGGACTACGGCAAGTTCAAGTACCAGGAAAGCAAGAAGCAGCACGAAGCCAAGCTGAAGCAGAAGCAGGTCCAGATCAAGGAAATCAAGTTCCGTCCGGGTACCGACGAGGGCGATTACCAGATCAAACTGCGCAACCTGATCAAGTTTCTGGAAGAAGGCGACAAGACCAAGATTACGCTGCGTTTCCGGGGCCGCGAAATGGCTCACCAGGAAATCGGCATGAACCAGTTGCGACGGGTCGCGGCCGACCTGGCCGAACTTGCGGTGGTCGAGCAGTTCCCGAAGATGGAAGGTCGCCAGTTGGTGATGATGCTGGCACCGAAGAAGAAGATTTAAGTTTGAGACCGGCGTTTCTCAGCCCGAAAGGGTGAAAACGCCACAATACGTGCAGTCGGGTTGGTGAAGCATTCCACGTCGTGGGATCACCTGGCCGCATGAGATAAAAAAGGAAGCATCATGCCTAAGATGAAGACCAAGAGCGGCGCCAAGAAGCGGTTCCGTGCACTGGGTGGCGGCGGGTTCAAGCGCTCGCACGCGTTCATGCGTCACATTCTCACCAAGAAGAGCACCAAGCGGAAGCGTCAGTTGCGCGGCATGGAAACAGTCAATGCCAGCGACCACAAGTCGGTTTCACGCATGTTGCCCTACGCATAAAGGAGAAAGACCATGCCACGCGTCAAACGGGGTGTAACAGCCCGAGCCAGTCACAAGAAGATCATCGACGCCGCCAAAGGTTATCGCGGTCGTCGCAAGAACGTATTCCGCGTTGCCAATGAAGCGGTGATGAAAGCCGGTCAGTATCAGTACCGCGACCGTCGTCAGCGCAAGCGCCAGTTCCGCAGGCTGTGGATTGCGCGTATCAACGCCGCCGCGCGTCAGTACGGCCTGACCTACAGCGTGTTCATGAACGGCCTGTCGCGCGCCGAGATCGGGATTGACCGCAAGGTGTTGTCCGACATCGCGATTTTCGACAAGGATGCGTTTGCCAAGATCGTCGATCAGGTCAAGGCCAAACTGGCGGCGTAAGCCGTCAAACCGTCACAAAAAAAGGCCGCAAGGCCTTTTTTTGTTGGTATTGTTCAAAACGAGTTTACCCGCGAAGCGCGCGAAGAGAGAACTTGCAGACGGCTTGGTCGCTTTTCGATCGTTTCGTTTTTTTGTGAGCTTCGCGTTTCTTCGCGGATAAATTCAAGATATAAAAAACGCCATGCGCAATCCAAATGAAATCGTTGCCGGCGCCCTTGCCGCGATCCAGGCCAGCCCGGATCTGCCGACGCTGGAACAGGTCAAGGCGGGCTACCTGGGCAAGAACGGCCAGCTCACCGAACTGTTGAAAAGCCTGGGTGCGATGCCCGCCGACGCGCGCAAGACCGCCGGCGCCCGCATCAACGAAGCCAAGCAGGCGCTGGAGGCGGCGCTGAAAACCCGTCGTGACGCCCTGCAGCAGGCCGAACTGGGGCGCCAGCTGGCAGCCGAAACGCTGGACGTGACCCTGCCGGGACGCGGGTTGGCGCACGGCGGCCTGCATCCGGTGTCGCGCACGCTGTCGCGCATTCAGGCGCTGTTCCGCTCGATCGGATTCGATGTGGCGACAGGGCCCGAGATCGAAACTGATTTCTACAATTTCACCGCGCTCAATATCCCGGAAGACCATCCGGCACGCGCGATGCATGACACCTTCTACCTGCAGAGCGGCGAACTGTTGCGCACCCACACCTCGCCGGTGCAGGTGCGCCACATGCAGACCCACCAGCCGCCGCTGCGCATCATCGCGCCCGGACGCGTGTACCGCTGCGATTCGGATGTGACGCACACGCCGATGTTCCACCAGATCGAAGGTCTGTGGGTGGACGAATCGGTGTCGTTTGCCGACCTCAAGGGCGTGCTGGCCGACTTCATGCGCAACTTCTTCGAGCGCGACGATCTGCCGGTGCGCTTCCGCCCGTCCTTCTTTCCCTTCACCGAGCCGTCGGCTGAAATGGATATCGGTTGCGTGATGTGCGGCGGCGAAGGCTGCCGGGTGTGCTCGCACACCGGTTGGCTGGAAGTGCTGGGCTGCGGCATGGTGCACCCCAATGTGTTCAAGCACGTCGACATCGATGCCGATCGCTTCGTCGGCTTTGCCTTCGGTTTAGGCGTCGAGCGCCTGGCGATGCTGCGTTACGGCGTCGACGATCTGCGGCTTTTCTTCGAAAATGACCTTCGCTTCCTCAAGCAATTCAACTAATTAGAGCGAATACATCATGCAATTTCCAGAATCTTGGCTGCGCAGCCTCGTCAATCCCGCGCTCGATACCGCCCAACTGGCCCATGCCCTGACCATGGCGGGACTGGAAGTGGAGGCGCTGGCGCCCGCCGCGCCGCCCTTCAACAACGTGGTGGTGGCCGAAATCCTGTCGGCGGAAAAGCATCCCGACGCCGATCGCCTGCGCGTGTGCCAGGTCGATGTCGGCGAAGCGACGCCGGTCACCATCGTGTGCGGTGCCCCCAATGCAGCGGCCGGACTCAAGGTGCCGTGCGCCCGCCCGGGGGCGAAACTGCCCGGGATCGAGATCAAGGTCGCCAAGGTGCGCGGCGTCGAATCCTTCGGCATGCTGTGCTCGACCCGAGAATTGGGCCTGGAAGGGACGGCGGATGGCTTGATGGTGTTGCCGGCTGACGCGCCGGTGGGCGAGGATTTCCGCAGCTGGCTGAATCTGGATGACACCCTCATCACGCTGAAACTCACGCCCAACCGCGCGGACTGTCTGTCGCTGCAAGGCCTGGCGCGCGAGGTCGGCGCGATCACCGGCGCCGAAGTGAGATTGCCGCAGATCGTCGAAGTCGCCCCGCGCATCCAGGACGCGGTGCCGGTGCAGGTGACGGCAAGCGAGGCCTGTCCGCGCTATCTGGCGCGTGTGGTGCGCGGCATCGACGCCCAGGCCGCGACGCCGCGCTGGATGGCGGAGCGGCTCGAGCGCAGCGGCATTCGTCCGCTGCTGGCGCCGGTCGACATCACCAACTACGTGTTGCTCGAACTCGGCCAGCCGATGCATGCCTTCGCCCTGTCGCGCCTCAATGGCGGCATCGAGGTGCGGCTGGCGCGCCGAGGTGAAAAACTCGAACTGCTGGATGGCCAGGTCGCCGAACTCGCCCCCGACATGCTGGTGATCGCCGATGCCGGCGGGCCGGTGGCGCTGGCCGGG
>DASTEA010000209.1:0-11539 GCA_035710075.1 Thiobacillus sp. | reverse complement strand
CTGCCGCCGAATGGCAGGCCGGTGAAAATGGAGGACGGTGATTCGGTCATCTTCCTCAACTTCCGTTCCGACCGTGCGCGCCAGCTTTCGCGCCCGTTCATCGAGCGTGATTTCAGCGAATTCGAACGTGAAGTGACCCCGCGCCTGGCCACCTACTGCACGCTGACGGGCTACAGCGATGACTTTGACGTGTCGGTGGCATTCCCGCCCGAGCGCATCAAGAACGGTCTCGGCGAACACATCGCCAAACTCGGCTTGCGCCAGTTGCGCATCGCCGAAACCGAGAAATATCCGCACGTCACCTTCTTCTTCAACGGCGGAGAGGAAGTTTCTTTTCCCGGCGAAGACCGTGTGCTGGTGCCGTCGCCCGACGTCGCAACCTACGACCTGAAGCCCGAAATGAGTGCTTTCGAGGTGACCGAAAAATTGATCACCGCGATCAACAGCAAGCAATATGACGTCATCGTCTGCAATTACGCCAACCCGGACATGGTCGGGCACACCGGCGATCTGCAGGCGGCCATCAAGGCGATCGAAACGGTGGATGTCTGCCTCGGACGGGTGGTGGAAGCCCAACTGGCGCGTGGCGGCGAAGTGCTGGTGACGGCCGACCATGGCAATGCCGAATTGATGCGCGATACCGAAACCGGTCAGGCGCATACCGCGCACACCCTGAATCTGGTGCCGCTGATTTACGTGGGGCAGCGCCGGGCCACGCTGGCGGAAACCGGGGCACTCGAAGACATCAGCCCGACCCTGCTGAAAATGATGGGCTTGTCGCCCCCTCCCGAAATGACGGGTGAAGCCCTCGTGCAATTTGAGTAAACCCGGTGAGTTCGGGTAAGCTCGTCAGGGTGAACTTCAGACCAATTCTCGCCCTGCTGGCATTGATCTGGCCGCTGTGCGCCAGCGCCAACCAGGCCGATCGCAAGCAATCCGAACTCGATGCCCTCAAGCAGCGCCTGCAAACCCTGCAACAGGAATTTCGCAGCACGCAGGCGAACCGTCAGGACGCGGCCGACGAACTGAAACAATCCGAGCGCGCGATCAGCAGCACGGTACGCCAGTTGAGCCAGCTGGATGACGAACGCGAGCGCGCCCGGACTGACTTGCAGGCGCTGACGCAACAGGCCGACGCGACCGCCGCTCGCATCGGTGAGCAGCAGGCCCGCCTCGCCCAGGCGCTCAAGGCCGCCTACCAGCGCGGGCAGGGCGATGCGCTCAAACTCATTCTCAACGGCGCAGACCCCAACCAGACCGCACGCGATCTGCGTTATCTTGCGCACCTGTCGCGTGCGCAGCATGAGGCGATCGAAGCCCTTCGCGCCGACATGGCGAAACTGGCAGCGCTGCAGCAGCAAACCGAACAGAAGTCGACCCGCCTGACGCAGCTGCAGCTGGCCCGCGAAACCGAGCAAAAAAAATTGCTGGCCGACAAGCGCGCGCGCGAGCAGGTCCTGCAAAAACTGTCGCTGCAAATCCAGCAGCAGCGGCGTGAAATTTCCAATCTCAAGCGCGACGAGCGCAATCTGACGCAGCTGGTGGAGCGCCTCGACCGGCTGATGGCGCAGCAGGCGGCGCGCGAAGCGGCGCGCGTACGTGCCGCACAGCAGGCGCAGAAAAGTCAAACAACCGAGAAGCGCGTGGCCGGCCAGCCGCGTCGTGGCTTGGGGGCGAATACGGTTACCCCGGTGGCGTTTCGCTCCGATAAGCCTTTTTCACGCCTCAAGGGCTCGCTTCACCTGCCGGTCGCCGGGGAACTGATGAACCGTTTCGGTGCTCCGAGAGAGGGTGGCGGGGTGAGCTGGAAAGGCCTGTTCATTCGTGCTGCAGAAGGCGCGGCGGTGAAGGCGATTGCTGCCGGGCAAGTGGTGTTTGCCGAGTGGCTGCGCGGCTTTGGCAACCTCATTATTGTCGATCATGGCGAGGGCTATATGAGCCTGTACAGTAATAATGAAAGTCTGTATAAGCAGGTGGGCGAACGGGTTCAGCCCGGTGACGCCATCGCCACCGTCGGCAACAGTGGCGGCCAGCCCGACACCGGCTTGTATTTTGAAATGCGGCATCAAAGCCGTCCTGTTAATCCCCTCCTGTGGGTGAAGTGAAATGACACAAAAGGCGAAATTCATACTCGTCGGCCTGGCCGGCTTGCTGGCCGGCGCTGCGCTGACGGTCAACCTGTCGGCGATTGCCGACAAGGAAGCCGAGACGGCGCTGCCGGTCGAGGAACTGCGCGCCTTTACCGATGTGTTCGCCCGCATCAAGAACGACTACGTCGAGCCGGTCGACGACAAGAAGCTCATCACCGAGGCGATCACCGGCATGCTGACTGGACTGGATCCGCACTCCGCGTATCTGGATGCCGAAGCGTTCAAGGATCTGCAGATAGGGACTCAGGGCGAGTTCGGCGGCCTCGGCATCGAGGTCGGCATGGAAGACGGCTTCGTCAAGGTGATTTCGCCGATCGAGGATACGCCTGCCTTCAAGGCCGGGGTCAAGCCGGGTGACCTGATCATCAAGCTTGATGACACCCCGGTGAAAGGCATGACGCTGAACGATGCGGTGAAGCGGATGCGCGGCAAGCCGGGTTCCAGCATCAAGCTGACCATCGCACGCAAGGGCGTGGACAAACCCATCGTGCTGACCTTGACCCGCGCGATCATCAAGATCCGCAGCGTCAAGTCCACGCTGGCCGATCCGGGCTATGGTTACGTGCGCGTGACGCAGTTTCAGGAGCACACCGGCGAACTGCTGGCCGAGGCATTGAGCAAGCTCTACAAGGACAACAAGGCGCCGCTCAAGGGCCTGGTCCTGGACCTGCGCAACGACCCGGGCGGCCTGCTCAATGGCGCGGTCGCGGTGGCCGCGGCGTTCGTCAAACCCGATAGCCTGGTGGTGTATACCGAGGGGCGCAGCGAAGACGCCAAGATGCGGCTGACCGCCAGCCGTGAGCATTATCTGCATCCGATGCAGACTGATTATCTGAAAAACCTGCCGCAGGGCGTGAAGCAGGTACCGATGGTGGTGCTGGTCAACAGCGGCTCGGCCTCGGCATCCGAAATCGTGGCGGGTGCGCTGCAGGATCACAAGCGCGCGGTCGTCATGGGCACCCGCACCTTCGGCAAGGGTTCGGTGCAGACCATCCTGCCGATCGGCAACGGCACGGCGATCAAACTCACCACCGCGCGTTACTTCACGCCGAACGGGCGTTCCATCCAGGCCAAGGGCATCGAGCCGGACATCGTGGTGGAAGACCCGGCGATGCCGGAATCGGAGAATGGCTTGGGCATCCGCGAGGCCGATCTCGCCAAACACCTGGTCAATCCTGCGGGCGATCAGCTCGCCCCGAGGCCGGGCGACGTCACCAAGACGCCGCCGGCGGACAAGTCGGGCAAGAATGGCGAGAACGTCAAGCCGGTGACGCTGGAGCCGGGCGAAATCGTCTCGAAGAACGATTTCCAGGTGAATCAAGCGCTGAACCTTTTGAAAGGCATGCAGATTATGCAGGGCCGTTGATCGGGTGTGCTGGGGCTGTGCAACAGCCACAGCACAAATAGCCGCGCTATACTGGACGACATACTCTGCCTGACTGGTGTGTCATGCGCCCATGTGACCTCGAAAAAAACCGTGAAATCGTTTTCCATGCCCTGCCGGCTGGCCAGGCGAAACGTGCGCTGGTGCTGCTCGAAGGGCTGGATGGGCTGATGGTGACGGTCGGTCCTCAGGACAACTGCCTGCTGGTGCGCTATCACATCTGCGAATACACCCTGGAAAGCCTGGAAATGGCGCTGGCGAGTCAGGGCTTCCATCTCGACAACAGCCTGCTCAGCAAGCTCAGGCGCACGCTGGCCTACTTTAGCGAGAGCGTGCAGCGGCGCAATGTCGCGGCCGACGAGCCGGACATCAAATCCCAGCAGGCCTTCATCAATGTCTACGAGCGCCATTTGCATGGCGACCGTGACGACACGCCGGAAGAGTGGCGCGGCTATAAATAACGCTTCGGCGACCCCATGGAACTGACCGACGACCTGCTGCTGCGTTACAGCAGGCACATTTTGCTGCCGGAAATCGGCGTGGGCGGGCAGGCACGCATCTGCGACGCCGCGGTGCTGATCGTCGGCGCTGGCGGGCTGGGATGCCCGGTGGCGCTGTATCTGGGGGCGGCGGGGGTGGGGCGGCTGGTGCTGGCGGACGGCGACACGGTCGATCTCACCAATCTGCAGCGCCAGATCGGCCATGCCACGGCGGCGATCGGCGAGAACAAGGCCGCTTCACTGGCGCGCAGCGTGCGCGCGATCAACCCGCAAATCGACGTGCAGCCGATCGGCCAGGCGCTGGCGAATGGCGCCTTGCATGACGCAGTCGCGGCAGTCGATCTGGTGGTCGATGCATCGGACAACTTCGCCACCCGGCATGCCGTCAACCGCGCCTGCGTGGCGTTGGGCAAGCCGTTGGTGTCGGGCGCGGCGATCGGGTTTTCCGGTCAGCTGGCGGTTTTTGATTCCGGCCGCGCCAACAGCCCGTGCTATCACTGCCTGTTTCCTGATCATGCGGATGAGCCCGAATTACGCTGCGCCGAGGCGGGCGTGTTTTCGCCGCTGGTCGGCATCGTCGGCGCGATGCAGGCGCTGGAAGCGCTCAAATATCTGGCCCAGGTGGGCGAGCCCCTAATCGGTCGGCTGCTGTTGTGGGACGGCCTGCGGGCCGACGCCCGCGTGATGACGGTGCCGCGTGACCCGGCCTGTGCGGTCTGCAGACCGGCAGCGTTTCAGGCGGGCTGAACGCCCAACAAACGTGACAGCAGCAATTGGATGTCGCCGCCGGGGGCACGAGTAAACCCGCTCTTGGCAAACTGGTGCCAGCGCCCCAGCACCATACATTGCAGCAGATTGGCCAGCGGCGCGCTGAGTTCGGACTGCGTGTCACCGCAAAAGCGCAGGCATTGCCGCAGTTGCGCCTCGATGCGGTCGTGCAGTTGATTGATGCGTTTTTGCAGGCGCTCGTTTTCGTGCACCAGCGCATCGCCGATCAGCACCCGCGTCATCCCCGGGTTCTTCTCTGCAAAGTTCAGCAGCATGCCGAGTATCGCCTCGACCTGGGCGGCTGGCGACGGCGTGTCGGCCGTAATGCGCGCGATCAGCCCGAGCAGCGTCTGTTCGATGAACTCGATCAGACCTTCATACATCTGCGCCTTGCTGGAAAAATGGCGATACAGCGCCGCTTCCGACACGCCGACGCGTGCTGCCAGCGCCGCCGTGGTGATTTTTTCCGGTTTCGGTTCCTGCAGCATCGCGGCCAGCGTTTGCAGGATCTGCAAACGGCGCTCGCCGGGTTTCCTGGCTTCCCCTTCCATCAGACACTCCCCTGTTTTTATGGGTGTGATTATCGCTGATGCTGGGTTAAATGGTGGGTCTGCACGGACTTGAACCGTGGACCAAGGGATTATGAGTCCCCTGCTCTAACCAGCTGAGCTACAGACCCGAAAACGTAGCTGCCCGCCACGGACTGGCGGGGCAGGGTGCTTATTGCTCGCCGCTGCCGACAAAGCTTTTCAGCTTTTCGGAACGGGTCGGGTGGCGCAGCTTGCGCAGGGCCTTGGCTTCGATCTGGCGAATCCGCTCGCGCGTCACGTCGAACTGTTTGCCGACTTCTTCCAGCGTGTGGTCGGTGTTCATTTCGATGCCGAAGCGCAT
Organism: Thiobacillus sp.; assembly: GCA_035710075.1. GTDB lineage: Bacteria > Pseudomonadota > Gammaproteobacteria > Burkholderiales > Thiobacillaceae > Thiobacillus. The sequence continues at coordinate 5,846 of DASTEA010000209.1, read as the reverse complement.
GCGCAACACCTTGGCTTCGCGCGAGGTCAGGCTGTCCAGCACTTCTCGGGTGGCGTCGCGCAGGTTAGCGTAGACCGCGTAATCGTCGGGTGAAAGCGTGCTGGAATCTTCGATGAAGTCGCCCAAGTGGGAGTCTTCGTCGTCGCCGATCGGCGTTTCCATGGAAATCGGCTCCTTGGCGATTTTCATGATCTTGCGGATCTTGTCCTCGGGCATTTCCATTTTCAGCGCCAGCGTCGCCGGATCGGGCTCGATGCCGGTTTCCTGCAGGATCTGGCGGCTGATGCGGTTCATCTTGTTGATGGTTTCGATCATGTGCACCGGGATGCGGATGGTGCGTGCCTGGTCGGCGATCGAGCGCGTGATCGCCTGGCGAATCCACCAAGTGGCGTAGGTCGAGAACTTGTAGCCGCGACGGTATTCGAATTTTTCCACCGCCTTCATCAGGCCGATGTTGCCTTCCTGGATCAGGTCGAGGAACTGCAGGCCGCGGTTGGTGTATTTCTTGGCGATCGAGATCACCAGGCGCAGGTTGGCCTCGATCATTTCACGCTTGGCGCGGCGCGCCTTGGCTTCGCCGGTGGACATCTGCTTGTTGACGTCCTTCAGGTTCTTGATCGGCAAGCCGACGCGTTCCTGCATCGCGATGAGCGCTTCCTGGTGTGCCTTGACTTCGTACTGCACTTTCGCGAGCGTCGAGCAATACGCCTTCTTGGCAGCAATTTCCTTGTCCACCCAGGAGAGATTGGTTTCGTTGCCGGGGAAAGTCTTGATGAAGTGGGCGCGCGGCATGCCCGAGCGGGCGACGCAGAACGCCATGATCTTGCGTTCGTGCGAGCGCACTTCTTCCACCGCATTGCGGATCTGTTCGCACAGGCGGTCGACCTGGCGCACCGAGAAGCGGAATGCCATCAGCAGTTCGGTGACATCGCCTTGGGCCTTCATGTGCTGCGGGCTGCCGAGGCCGAATTTGGCGTGGGCGGCTTGTGCCTTTTTGTAGGCCTTGCGGATGAGTTCGAGCTGCGTCAGTGCTTTGACTTTGAGCTGTGCCAGGTTCGCCGCGGCTTGCTTGGCGCTGGCTTCTTCGTCGTCGCCTTCGTCGTCGTCTTCGTCGGTGTCGTCGGCGTCATCGCTCGACACGTCCTCCTCGGCGGCAGCGGCAGCGGGGGCGGCCACCGTTTCGATTTCGACAAAGCCGTCGATCAACTCGTCAATGCGCAGTTCGTCCTTTTCGACCTGCGTCGCCATATCCAGAATTTGCTGGATGGTGAGCGGGCACGACGAAATGGCCTGCACCATGTGGCGCAGGCCTTCCTCGATGCGCTTGGCGATTTCGATTTCGCCTTCGCGGGTAAGCAGGTCGACCGACCCCATTTCGCGCATGTACATGCGCACCGGGTCGGTGGTGCGGCCGAATTCCGAGTCGACTGTGGTCAGCGCCTGCTCGGCTTCGGCCACCACGTCTTCGTCGGCGACGGCGGGGGCGGCCCCCTGCATCAGAAGCGTTTCGGCATCCGGCGCCTCGTCATAGACCTGAATGCCCATATCGTTGATCATGCCGATCACGCCTTCGATCTGGTCGGCGTCCAGCACCTCGTCGGGCAGATGGTCGTTGATTTCGGCGTAGGTCAGGAAGCCGCGTTCCTTGCCCAGGATGATGAGGTTTTTCAGCTGGGTGCGGCGCGCCTCGGCTTCCACCGGCGTCAGCTCTTTCAGGGGGAGCAGCGCTTCGGATTTTTTGGCGCCACCGCCTGGTTTTCTTCCACGTACAGCCACAGGCATATCTCCGCTCAGGTTCTGCCCGGTGCGAAGCGCGCGGGCAGGAAAAATCGTTCAAAAACAACCGGCAATTATACCGCAAACCGGGGCTTTGCCCCGGCGTTTCTGGCAAGCTAGGACCGTGCCAGTTCGATCAACTCCTGGCGTTCGCTGATACTCAAACTGCTTAACGGCCGTGCGGCCAATTCCTGCCAGCGGCGGCGCTGCCAGTCGTCACGCAACTGTTTGACCGCGCCGTCGAATTCCGCGTTCCAGTCCCAGCTATCATCTTTGTCAAGTAAATCCGTCATCAGTTCATCGACCAAGGGCGCGAGTTCAGTGCCTTGGGCGATCACGCTGAGCGTCTGTGGTTTGAGCGGGCCAACCTCACGCAGCCAGGCCATCAGGTCACCCATGCGACTGCTCAGGGGATCGTTTGCGTCGAGCCAGCAGGGATCGACTTCGGCAACGCGCTGCGGGTTCATCAGCAGCGTGCGGGCCAGGCTGCGCACGCGTGATGGCGCCGGGCGACGCTGCGGGCGCAGGGCTGGGCGCCGTGCAGCACTGGGCTTCATGCCCATGAGGCCGAGTTCGTCGGCCTGCAAGTGCGCCAGTTCGGCGATTTGCCGCTGAACCAGGCGCGCCAGCAGCGGCGCGCCAATTTTTGCCAGCAGCGGCTTGGCCTCCTTCAGCAGCGTGGCACGGCCTTCCTGGCTACCGAGATTGCGGTCACGCGACAGTTCGCGCACCAGAAAGGCCGAGAGCGGCAGGGTGTCGGTATCCAGCAGCCTTAAGAAGTCGGCTTGGCCGTGGGTCCGAATGTAACTGTCAGGATCCTCGCCTTCGGGCAGGAACAGGAAGCTGACTTCCTTGCCGTCCTGCAGCGCCTCCAGCGAGTTTTCCAGCGCGCGCCAGGCCGCCTTGCGCCCGGCATTGTCGCCATCAAAAGCGAAGATCAGGCGGTCGGTGTGGCGCAGCAGGGTGCGTGCATGGACCGGCGTGGTGGCGGTGCCCAGCGCGGCCACCGCAAATTCCACGCCGTGCTGCGCCAGCGCGACCACGTCCATGTAGCCTTCGACCACGATGGCGCGTCCGGCCGCCTTGATCGCGGCGCGTGCCTCGAACAGGCCGTATAGCTCCGAGCCTTTGTGAAACAGCGGGGTTTCCGGCGAATTGAGATATTTGGGCTCGCCCTGATCGAGCACCCGCCCGCCAAAGCCGACAATCTGGCCCTTGATGTTGCGGATGGGGAACATGATGCGGTCGCGAAAGCGATCGTATCGTCGACCTTCGTTGTCGATGACCAGCCCAGAGGCGGCCAGGGCGTCCGCCGTGTAATCGGAAAAGACCTGCTTCAGCGGCGAACCATCGGGCGCGTAGCCGATGCCGTAACGGGCGGCGATGGCCCCGGTCAGCCCGCGCCGTTTCAAATAGTCGATGGCGCGCGGCGTCTGCTTCAGCTGTCTTTTGTAGAACTGCGCGGCCCGCTCCAGTGCGTCCCACAGCGCAGGCGGCGGTTTGGGGCGATCCGGCTCGCCCGATTCCGGAACCGGCAGGCCGACGTCCTGCGCCAGCGCAGCCACCGCGTCGGGAAAGCTCATGTGCTCGTATTCCATCAGGAAACCGAGCGCGGTGCCGTGCGCGCCGCAACCGAAGCAGTGGTAGAACTGCTTGGTCGGGCTGACCGTGAAGGAGGGGGTTTTTTCGCTGTGGAAGGGACAGCAGGCCTGGTAGTTCTGCCCGGCTTTCTTCAGTGGGACACGCCGGTCGATGACGTCGACGACGTCGACGCGGGCAAGCAGGGTGTCGATGAAATCGCGCGGGATCATCCTTGAAATCGTGGTTGCCGCTTGATAACCCGGGTGGGGCCCGGGTGGCGCTTAGCCGGCGAGGCGGGCTTTAATCAGCGCGGAAACCTGCCCCATGTCGGCACGGCCGGCGAGGCGGGACTTCAGCAGCCCCATCACTTTGCCCATGTCCTTGGCGCTGGACGCGCCGGATTCGGTAATCGCCGCGACAACCGCGGCCTCGACCTCGGCGGCGGAGAGTTGCTCAGGCAGATAGGCTTGAAGCACGACGAGTTCGGCCTGTTCCGCAGCCACCAGGTCATCCCGGCCGGCCGCCTGAAACTGGCTGATCGAATCCTTGCGTTGCTTGATGAGTTTTTCGACGATGCTGCTAACCGCAGCGTCGTCCAACTCGATACGCTCGTCAATTTCTTTCTGCTTGATCGCAGCAAGAAGCAGGCGAACCGTACCAAGGCGCGCGGTTTCTCGGGCGCGCATGGCCGTCTTCATGTCGTCGGTGATGCGTGCTTTGAGCGACATGTGCGGACGTTCTGCGTGCTGAGCTGGTACAGAATCAATACATCTTGGGGGGAAGTTGCTGGCCGCGCAGGCGCTTGCTCTGGCGCTTGACAGCAGCGGCGAGCTTGCGCTTGCGCTCGGCGGTGGGCTTCTCGTAGAACGTGCGGGCGCGCAGTTCGGTCAAGAGGCCAACCTTTTCGATGGAACGCTTGAAGCGGCGCAGGGCGACATCGAACGGCTCGTTTTCTTTGACTTTGACGTGGGGCATGTGGAGATGGCTTCCTGGAAACTGGAAAAACGAGAATAATAGCAAGCCCTCAAGGATTTTTCCAGTCCCCCGTTGTCTTTCCCTATGCTTGTGCTTGGCGTCGAATCCTCCTGCGATGAAACCGGTGTCGCGCTGTATGACAGCGCGCACGGTCTGCTGGCGCATGCGCTGTATTCGCAGATCGCCATGCACAACGCCTATGGCGGGGTGGTGCCGGAACTGGCGTCGCGCGACCATATCCGGCGCGTATTGCCCTTGACCCGCCAGGTTCTGGCCGAAAGCGGCCGCACACTATCCGATCTGGAGGGCATTGCCTACACCCAGGGCCCCGGACTGGCAGGCGCCTTGCTGGTGGGCGCGGGGATGGCGCGTGCGCTGGCTTATGCGCTGGCCATCCCCGCGGTTGGCGTGCACCATCTCGAAGGCCACATGCTGTCGCCGCTGATTTCCGATGCCCCGCCCGAATTCCCGTTCGTGGCGTTGCTGGTGTCCGGCGGGCACACGCAGCTGATGCTGGTGTCCGGCGTCGGGCGCTACACCCTGTTGGGCGAGACGCTGGACGATGCAGCGGGCGAGGCCTTCGACAAGACGGCCCAGCTGCTGGGGCTGGGCTATCCGGGCGGGCCGGCGCTGTCGGCGCTGGCAGCAACGGGCGACGCCAGCCAATTCAAGCTGCCGCGCCCGATGCTGAATTCAGACAATTTCGATTTCAGCTTCAGCGGCCTCAAGACTGCAGTGTTGACGCTGGTGCGCAAAGTCGGCCTGGATCGGGCGGCGGACATCGCGGCGGCTTTCCAGGCCGCGGCAGTGGAGGTGCTGGTGAAAAAAAGTCTGGCGGCCTGTGCGCATAGCGGCGCGGCACGGCTGGTGGTCGCAGGCGGCGTGGGCGCCAACTCGCATTTGCGCGAGCGGCTCACGCGCGAGGCAGCGGTGCGCGGGATCAGCGTGTTCTATCCGCGGCTGGAATTTTGCACCGACAACGGTGCGATGATCGCCTACGCCGGCGCGCAAAGGCTGGTATCGCAGTACAAGTTAACGCCGGCGCAGCCGGATCTGACATTTGCGGTCAAGCCGCGCTGGGAATTGGCGGCGCTCGACGCCGCGTAAGGGAGCGAAACGCGGCGACTCACTGCTGAAATATCGGATAGGCTTCGCGCAAGGTCTTGAGCCATTTTTCGCTGCCGGTCAGTTGCGCAATTTGTTCCGGAAACAATAAAAATCCGACCAGCACCGCCATCAGGGACAGCAGAACGACGGTGCCAAATATGCTTTCCGGCCGCAGCACGCCCCAGTAGCGGCTGACCAGGAACAGCGTGTCCTTCTTGTGTTCCGACATCAACAGCCAGCGGCGCAGTAGCTTGACCGCGAGGTAGGCGGCATAGCCGCCCATCAGCGAGGCAAACACGATGCGGAAGATGGCGAACACGTCGAGTCCGCCGCCGAGATACTGGTGGTATAGCCAGGACACGAAGCCCAGCGACAGCGACGCCAGAATCGCGATGGCGACGTTGATG
>DASTEA010000208.1:0-4419 GCA_035710075.1 Thiobacillus sp. | reverse complement strand
GAGCGCGAGCGCCTTGCCGTGGCGCGCTCGCGCCAGGCCGAAACCGGCCTGCCTATCGTCTACGCCAACCTGGTCGGCGGCCAGGACGAACTGGTGTTCGACGGCGCGTCGTTCGCCTTGGATGGCGACGGCGAGGTGGCGGCGCAGTGTCCGGCCTGGCGGGAAGGGCTGTTCTATCTCGATCTCGACCGTGACACCTGCATCGGCCCGCAGCATGCCCTGCCGGACGAGGAGGCCGCCGTCTACGATGCGCTGGTGCTGGCGGTGCGCGATTACTTTGGCAAGAACGGATTCAAGGGCGTGCATCTCGGCTTGTCGGGCGGCATCGACTCGGCATTGACGCTGGCGATCGCGGTCGATGCGCTGGGTGCGGACAAGGTTCACGCGGTGATGATGCCGTCGGATTACACCGCCTCCATCAGCGTCGAGGATTCGCGCGACATGGTGAAGCGGCTCGGCGTGCGCTATTCCGAAATCGCCATCAAGCCGATATTCGATGCCTTCGTGGCGCAGTTGGCGGGCGAGTTCGCCGGCGTGGCGGCCGACACGACCGAAGAAAACCTGCAGGCGCGAACACGCGGCACGCTCTTGATGGCGCTGTCGAACAAGTTCGGCACGCTGGTGCTGACCACCGGCAACAAGAGCGAAATGGCGGCCGGCTACGCCACCCTCTACGGCGACATGGCGGGCGGCTTCGGCGTGCTGAAGGACGTGGCGAAAACACGGGTGTACCGGCTGGCGAACTATCGCAACAGCCTGTCGCAGGTGATTCCGCAGCGCATCATCGACCGTCCGCCGTCGGCCGAACTGCGGGCCGACCAGACCGATCAGGACAGCCTGCCGCCGTACGACGTGCTCGACGCCATTCTGGAAGCCTACGTCGAGCGCGACCTGTCGGCGCGCGACATCGTCGCACAGGGGTTTGACGCCGCCATCGTGCGCCGGGTCATCCGCATGGTCGACCTTGCCGAATACAAGCGCCGCCAGGCCCCGCCCGGCCCGCGCATCACGCCGCGCAATTTCGGCAAGGACCGGCGCTATCCGATTACCTCGAAATACCGACCCGAAGGAGACTTGCCATGAAAAAAATAGAAGCCATCATCAAACCGTTCAAGCTCGACGAAGTGCGCGAAGCCTTGTCCGAAATCGGCGTGACCGGCCTGACCGTCACCGAGGTCAAGGGCTTCGGCCGCCAGAAAGGCCACACCGAGCTGTATCGCGGCGCCGAATACGTGGTGGATTTTCTGCCCAAGGTGAAGGTGGAAGTGGTCATCTCCGACAGCCTGCTGGAACGCGCGATGGAGGCGATCATCGCCGCCGCGCGCACCGGCAAGATCGGCGACGGCAAGATTTTTGTCAGCAACATGGAGCAGGTGGTGCGCATCCGCACCGGCGAATCGGGCGAGGCCGCGATCTGACCAGCCGGCCGGACATGCCCGGTCCGCCTTCCCCCCAAATCACCAGCGCATGGTCAGCCAGCGCTTGGACTTGACGTCGACATAGCCGACGGTTGCCTTCTTGAAATTGAGGTCGACGAACAGCTCGCAGCGAAACTCGCCGTGACGCCAGCACATGGCCACGCTGCTGTCGTTTGAATACATCAGGTGGAAGACGCCATCGAAAGCGGGGTAGCTGCAGCGAAATTCCATCAGTTTGAGCAGCCGCCGCACCACCGGCGCCTTGACCGCCTCGTCGACCTCCTCCGCTGTGTAGTTATGGCGGTTGATGTCGCGTAGCTCTCCGGTGGCCTCCATCAACTCCTGGTCGTTGCTGCCGGCGAGCAGACCCACGTAGTAGACCTGCGGAATCCCCGGCGCGAAGAACTGGATCGCACGCGCGGCGATGTACGCGTCGTCGTTGCGCTTGAGTGCGTCGTAGTAGGTGCAGGTGAGCTGGTAGATTGCCCCCACGCTGTGCACGTTGGCGGCCGAGCGTCGCAGAATGGGATCGGCACTGCGCTGGCTGACGTTGTCGATGACCGCCTGGATTTCCGCCTTGGGCAGGATGCCCTCCACATCCGGGATGCAGATGCCGTCGTGCGTGTCGAGCACGGTGAGCTGGTTGCGCGGGCACATGCGCAGCCACTGCTTGAGGTAAATGCTGTTGGCGTCGAGCAGCGAGTAGAGCAGCAGCGGCGCGAGCGCGAAGCCATACGGATGCATGCCGTGCAGCGCGATGGCGTACTGGAAGCTGGAATGGTCGTGCACCTCGGGCAGCGTTTCGGCACCGTTTTCGCGCGCCACACCGTCGATCCACTTGAGCAGGTCGTAGACGTCCGGCTCGACGAGAAAGCAGCTGGTGCCGATCTTCTTGGTGGTATAGCCGAAGGCATCGAGACGGAACAGCTTCACCCCGCGCGCGGCGAGGAACTTGATGGTGTCCTCCATCAGCGCATAGGTCTTGGGCGAATTGTAGTTGAGGTCGATCTGGTGTTCGGTGAAGGTGCACCAGACCCGGCCGGTGGTGCCGTCGGCGAAGCTCACTTCGCGGAACGGTTCCTTCTCCTTGCGGATGTGGATGCGCGCCAGATCGTCCGGTGAAATGGGGCCGAGCTGATCGACGTGCACGAATAGGTCGGCGTGCTCCGAATCGTAGCCCTTGGCGATGAAGTCCTTGAATTCCTCGGATTCGTCCGAGATGTGGTTCAGCGTCAGGTCCAGGCAGAGGTCGAAGCGGCTGGAGATTTTCTCGATGTCGGCCCAGCTGCCGTACCTGGGATCGATCTCCTTGTGGCTGAGCGGCGAAAAACCGCCATCGGCATTCGACGGGTAGGGCGGCAGGATGTGGACGCCGCCGATCACGCGCGAAAAGTGCTTGTCGATGATGGTGTACAAATCTGCGAGATTGTTCCCCATGCGGTCGGGGTAGGCGATCAACTGGATCTGGTTGCGTAGCGTCATTGGTTTTGAAGTGCTCCTGTTGGATGCCTGTGGCCGGAAACCGCCAGGCAAGCTTGGCGGCAGTCCGTTGGTCCACGCCTGCGGCGGAACGTTCCGATGCCGTACGGATGCGTCGTGCTGGAAAATCCGCAAGCGGATTCGATGGGTCTTCCGCACCGCGACGCCTGGGGGCAAGCTGCGGGGGCCAGGCTCGCGCGCAGGCCTGATGCGCGAGCACATCATGCGCAGCGAAAATATGACGAGAAATCTGAGGCGGACCCGGCTCGCGGAGAGCCGGTTCTTGTTGAAACGGCAGCAGAATTCGGCTGCCGTCGGGCCGGACTTACCAGAAGCGGTACCAGGCCTTGCCTTCGGTGCTGACGCCCTTGGCGTATGGGCTGTTGGGGAAGTTCAGCGTCAGCACGCGCTGCGCATCGTCGCGCAGGTCGGTGAGTTTCAGCTTGTCGTAGGCCACCACCATGATTGCCAGCGCTTCTTCCAGCGCGGGGGCTTCGGGATAGGTTTTCAGCACTTCCTTGGCGCGGTTTGCGGCAGCCACCCAGGCTTCGCGTTTCATGTAGTATTTGGCGACGTGCACTTCGTTGTTGGCGAGCGCGTTGACCAGATAGTTCATGCGGGCGGCCGAGTCGGCGGCATATTTGCTGTCGGGGAAGCGGGTGACCAGTTCCTTGAACGCCAGAAACGCATCGCGCGCCGCCCTCGGGTCGCGCTCGCTCAGGTCCTGATTGACAAGTTTCCCCAGCAGTCCGAGGTCCTCGTTAAAGTTCGCCAGGCCCTTGAGGTAGTAAGCGTAATCGACGTTGGCGTGGTTGGGGTGCAGCTTGATGAAGCGGTCGCACGCGGCGACCGCGGAAATCGGCTCGTTGTCCTTGTAATAGGCGTAGGCAACCTCCAGCTGCGCCTGCTGCGCATAGCGGCCGAAGGGGTAGCGCGCTTCCAGCGTTTCGAATAGTTTGACGGCGCGCTCGTAATTGCCGCTGTTGAGATTATCCTTGGCTTCGGCGTAGAGCTTTTGCGCCGACCAGCCGGCGGTCTCATCCTTGATCTCGGGCAACAGGCCACAGCCCCCCAGGGTGAGCGCGGCGGCCAGCAGCACGCCGCCGAGCGCCCGATTGAGCGCCTGACTGAATGTAGTGGAACCGGATAAACGTTGCTTAAGCATGGAAAAAGACACAGAAAATTCGTCGACTGATTATAAGGGAAATCCGGAAAGCGACATCCGCCAACTGGTGATCCCCGATGCGCATGGCGGCCAGCGCCTGGATCAGGCCTTGTCCGCCATGTTGCCCGAGTTTTCGCGCACCCGCATCCAGAACTGGATCCGCGCACGCAAGATCGCGGTGGACGATGTCTGGGGCACCACCCGCATGAAGGTCTGCGGCGGCGAGTCGGTGCGGGTCGAGATCGAGTCCGACCCGAACGCCACGCCCGATGAGCCCGAGGACATCCCGCTCGATGTGGTGTTCGAGGACTCGGCGCTGCTGGTGATCAACAAGCCGGCCGGCCTGGTGGTCCATCC
>DASTEA010000207.1:0-4405 GCA_035710075.1 Thiobacillus sp. | reverse complement strand
GCGGCCGGCCGTCAAGCCCAGCGCGAACAAGGGCACGATGTCGGTGCCATGCAGCGCGACCAGCCCATGCACCGGGCGCACAAAATTGACCGTGCTCCAGCCGTCGGCCAGTTGGTACTGCATCACCGTCGGGATAGGCAGCTTCGCCATCGCGGCTTCGAGCGCGCGCTGCAGGCCGTCGGCCAGCGTCGTGCCCGGCGCGATGTTGTCGTGGAACAGCGCTTCATTCTTGCCGTCTGCCGCGCGCCGCAGCTGGCCGACGGCGGATGAATCCGCGCCCAGCGCCGCCAGCCGCTTCAGCAGCGCAGGCGTGGCCTTGCCGTCCGCATCCAGAGCCACGGCGACCGGCATCAGCTTGGTCGACAGCGGCTTGTCGGCGGCGCGCGCCAGCACCTTTTCGATATGCACACCAAGGCGGCGCGGCGAGGCGAAGTGCGTGACTGCCGCCTTCGCCTCAGTCAACCCCTGCGCGACCAGGCTCTCGGCCAGCGCGGCGGCGAAGGCCTCGCCCAGCTTCTTCAACGCCCTGGGCGGCAGTTCTTCAACGAACAATTCAACCAGCAGATTCGCTGTTTCAACCCTATCGAGGCTCATGCTGCGGCCGCTTTCTTTTCTGTCTGTTTTTCGATTTGCGCCATCACTTCATCCGCCCACTCACGCGGCGCCATCGGAAAGCCGAGGCGCGCGCGGCTGTCCAGATAGCTTTTCGCCACTGCCCGCGCCAGGTTGCGGATGCGCCCGATGTAAGCGGCACGCTCGGTCACCGAAATCGCGCCGCGCGCGTCGAGCAGGTTGAAGGTGTGCGCGGCTTTCAGCACCTGTTCATACGCCGGCAGCGCGAGTTGGACCGCCATCAGTTCCTGCGCCTTTTTCTCGTGCGCGGCAAAGGCGGTGAGCAGGAAGTCGACGTCGCTGTGCTCGAAATTGTAGGTGCTCTGCTCGACTTCGTTCTGGTGGTAGACGTCGCGGTAGCTGAGGCCCTCGGTCCAGGTCAGGTCGTACACGCTTTCCACGCCCTGCAGATACATCGCCAGGCGCTCCAGACCGTAGGTGATTTCGCCGGTGATCGGCTTGCAGTCGATGCCGCCGACCTGCTGGAAGTAGGTGAACTGCGTCACTTCCATGCCGTTCAGCCACACTTCCCAGCCCAGCCCCCAGGCGCCGAGCGTGGGGTTTTCCCAGTCGTCCTCGACGAAGCGCACGTCGTTCTTCTTCAGATCGAAACCCAGCGCTTCGAGCGAGCCGAGATAGAGCTCGAGAATGTCGGCCGGCGCCGGCTTCAGCACCACCTGAAACTGGTAGTAGTGCTGCAGGCGGTTGGGGTTGTTGCCGTAGCGGCCGTCCTTGGGGCGACGGCTAGGCTGCACGTAGGCCGCCTTCCACGGCTCGGGCCCGAGTGCACGCAGAAAGGTCGCGGTGTGCGAGGTGCCGGCGCCGACTTCCATGTCGTAGGCCTGCAACAGCGCGCAGCCGCGCTCGGCCCAGTAGCGCTGCAGGGTGAGGATGGTGTCCTGAAAGGTGGGTTTCACGGGATAAACAACGGCTTTTCGGGAAAGCCGCATTTTACCGTGCTTGGCGGGGTTTCTCAGGAAGCCGTGAAAGTCCCCGGGTGTGATGCATAAGCTGCCCGGTCAGATACCGGCATACCATTCGTAGCCCTGGTCCTCCCAGTAGCCGCCCTTGCCGCCCGCGATGTTGTCCAGACGGTCGACGAGCTGTATCTGCATGATGTATTTGGCCATTTTGTAGCCCAGCTGACGCTCGACGCGCACGCGTATCGGCGCGCCGTTCTTGATGGGCAGCGGCTCGTCGTTCAGTTCGTAGGCGAGCAGGGTTTGTGCGTGCCAGGCGTCCTCCATGTCGATGCTTTCGTAGTAACGCGTTCCCCGTGCGTCCATTGGATCCGCGCAATGGAACACCACGTAGCGCGCCGACGGCTGCGGCTCGACCTGCTCCAGCACGCGGCTCAACTGCACGCCTTTCCATTTGCCGATCGCGCTCCAGCCTTCCACGCAATCGTGGCGGGTGATTTGGGTGCGGCTGGGCAGGGCCTTCAACTCGCCAAGCGAATAGGCGCGCGGCCGCGCCACCAGCCCGCCGACCTGCAGCCGGTAATCGTCGAAACCATTGGCCACCAAGGCCTGATACCCCGGATTGTCCGGGTTGCTGGTGCCGTTGCTGCGAAAAAAAGGCGACAGGTCTGCCTCGGTGAATTCCTGCGCCATGGCCTTGCGCGGCAGCAGCAGGCGTTGCGTGGCGAAGTTCAGTTTTTCGGCACTGCCCAGCAGCCTGGTGAACCACGCGCTGCGCGATAGCTGGTCGCAGCCCGACAGCAGCAGCGCGCCGCCGGCCGCCAGCGCACGTCGCAAAAAGCGTCTGCGATTGCCCTGGCTAGTCATGCCCGTTCTCATCGGCAGCGACCCGGTAACGGCCCGTGATCATCGCGCGCAGGTTGTTCCAGAAGCCGCCGATGACCATCTCGAACAGGTGGATGAATACAAACCCCACCAGTAGCCACGCCATCACAAAGTGAAGCGTGCGGGCTGACTGGCGGCCGCCGAACACATCGACCCAGCCCGGAAAAAGCGCATTCAGCCCCGGCGACATGGCCCAGCCCATCACGATCAGCAAGGGGAACACCATGAATATCACGCCGAGATAAGCGAGTTTTTGCAGAATGTTGTAGCGCCTGGCGGCCTCGCCCTGCGCATGCCGCAGCAGCAGGTGATCCTTGATGGATTGCCCGATCGTTCGCCAGTCGGCCCGGGTAGGCATGAGGTCGCGCGCCAGGTGACGGCTTGCCAGCATGTAGGTGATATAGGCGAAGCCGTTGATGACCAGCACCCAGGCAAAAAAGAAATGCCAGCGCCGCCCCATCGCCAGCCATTGCTGGCTGGGGAGCGTGATCCACGCGGGAAAACCGCGCTGGATCAGTTGGCCGCCCGTGCCGGCCGACGCCCCCAGCACGCCGGTCGTGTTGAATTCATGACCCCAAATGCGCGTGACGCCCACCGGATTGCCCTGTGCATCCAGGCGTGCGCCCATTTGCAGAATCGGCGGCTGGCCAGTGTAGGAAGATTTCCCCCAGTACAGCGCAGGGTGCGCGTTGAAAATCTGCAGCCCGCTCAGCAGCAGCGGAATAAAAGCGAGCACGTTGATCCAGTGCATGAGGCGGACGGGCCAGGCGTGCCGCTGGTACCAGGTGGTCTGACTACGTGCAGCCGCATCGTGTGATGGCATTCTGCATCCCCCGGCAGTGTGCTGCGTGGGTAAAGATTTACCTTAGGTGAGAAGCCGACAAAATCCAACCCCTAGACGGGAATCAGGCGGTGCATCACGTTTCAACAGGAGCATACGCAGCCTTAGCACGCTCACGATGAACGGCACTTGAGAATAAAGCGGGCCAACGGCGGGGGTTCCGGGTCAGGCGCTCACGCCCTCCAGCGCCTCGATCTGCTCGGACAATTCCAGCCATTTCTCTTCCTCGCGCGCCAGTTCGTCATTGACATGCTTGAGCTGGGTGCCGGCTTCGGCGATCGCCTCGACCGACAGCTTCTCGACCAACCGTGCTTCCAGCCTGGCCTTTTCCGCGTGCAGTGCGGCCAGGCTTTGGTCGAGTTTTCCCAGTGACTGCTTCAGCGGCTTCAGCTTGCCTGCGGACACGGGGTTCGCTGCCACGGGCAGCGGCGCCGGCTTTGCTGGGAGTTCGGCCGCCTTGTCGGATTTTTTCAGGCTTTCGCGCAGGCGCTTGCCCTCATCCAGCAGATAGCGCTGGTAATCGTCCAGGTCGCCGTCAAACGGCTCGACCCCGCCGCGCGTGACCAGCCAGAATTCGTCGCACACTGAACGCAGCAGCGCGCGGTCGTGGCTGACCAGCATCACGGTGCCTTCGAATTCGTTCAAGGCCATCGCCAGGGCTTCGCGCGTGGCCAGATCGAGGTGGTTGGTCGGTTCGTCCAGCAGCAGCAGATTGGGGCGCTGCCACACGATCATGCACAGCACCAGCCGCGCCTTCTCGCCCCCGCTCATGGTGCCGACCGCCTGCTTGACCATGTCGCCGTTGAAGTTGAAGGTGCCAAGAAAGGTGCGCAGATCCTGCTCGCGGCTGCTGAACTGGCCCGCGCCGCCATTGGCGATGGTGTCGCGGGCGAGGCGGATCATGTGTTCCAGCGGGGTGTCTGCGGGGCGCAGCACGTCGAGTTCCTGCTGCGCGAAGTAGCCGATGTTGAGGCCGCGGCCCTCGATCACTTCGCCTGCGACCACCGGCAGGGTGCGCGCAACCGTCTTCACCAGCGTCGACTTGCCCTGGCCGTTGGCGCCGAGGATGCCGATGCGCTGTCCGGCAAACACCGATTTGCTGACGTGCTGCACGATCACCGTCGGCGGCGTGCCGGGCAACGCGTCC
>DASTEA010000206.1:0-9426 GCA_035710075.1 Thiobacillus sp. | reverse complement strand
CATGGTCAAGGGCCGGGATGCATTCGACCCGTCCACCATAGCCGGCCTGCTCAGCGCGCAGGCCGATCGAGAAGCTGTTTTTTTCCGTGACCTGCGCAGCGCCCTCGCCTGATGCTCGACATTGCCGGACTTCACTATTGCTATCCAGGCGCGCCCAACGCCTCGCTGGGTGGCGTCTCGTTCACTGTGCAGCGCGGCCAGATCCTGGGCCTGCTGGGACCCAACGGCGCCGGAAAATCCACGCTGGTCGCGCACCTCGCCGGACTGTTGACCGTCCAGCAGGGCGAAATTCGCATCGACGGCCAGCTTCTGAGCGAATATCGGCGACGCGACCCCAGCCGGATTGCGGTCGCGCCGCAGGACTTCGCCTTCTATCCCATGCTGAGCGTGCGCGAAAATCTGGCGTGCTTCGCCGCGGTCAGCCGCCTGAGCACGTCTGCTGTCCGCAGCGCGGTGGCCCGCGCACTTGGCGTGGCGCAGTTAAGCGACTACGCAAGCGTGCGCAGCGAACGCTTGTCAGGTGGCCTCAAGCGCCGCCTCAACCTGGCCATCGCCTTGCTTGCCAATCCCGAACTCATCGTGCTCGACGAACCTACCGTCGGCGTCGACGCGCAATCCCGCAGCTTTCTGCTCGAAACCGTCAAACGGCTGGCGGACGAGGGGGTCGCCGTGATTTACACCACGCATTACCTGGAAGAAATCGAAGCCATCGCCGATCAGGTGGCGATTCTCCATCGCGGCCAAATGCTGCGCTGCGGACCGTTAAGCAGCTTGCTGGCGGAAGGTGCGTCCCACCTGGCGGTGCGTTTCTCTGAGCCGCCTCCGCCCGCCTGCCTGGACAACATTCGAGGCATCGGCACGGCACAACTGGCGGGCAACTATTTGCGGCTGCAACTGGCATCCGGCCTCTCCCCAGTCGCAGCCCTCAATGCCATTGACGGCTGCGGGATCCCGATCCTGGAGATTCACGCCGGACGCGATTCCCTGGAGCAACTTTTCATGCGGCTCACCGGCGAGCAAGCGGAGGCGCGGCCATGATGATGGCTTTGCTGCGCAAGGAAATGCTCGCCTTGCGCCGTGACCCGCACGCCTTGGCAGCGCTTTTCATCATGCCGGCAATATTCATCGTCATCATGTCGCTGGCCTTGAAAAACATGTATTCGCCCCCGATGGATACGCTCGACTACAGTTTTGACGTGCGCGAACAAACCCCCCTCGCCAGGCATTTTGTTCAAGACTGGGAGAAGACCCACGGCGCTGCCCGCAAGCTGGAAGATCAGTGGCGGGTGTCCTTGAACCGTGGGCAGCTGGCTTATGTTCTGGTACTGGAAGCGGGCTTGGCGGAAGCACTCGCCGCACCACCGCCGCCTGCCCGTGCTGTGGTGCGCCTGCTGACCGAACCCGGGCTGGGTCAAAGTGTGCTGCGCACGCTGCAGGCCGAAACTGCGGGGGCGATGGGTGAGTTACGCGCCGCCGCCCTGGCAGGCCCGCGCGGGTCTGCGTCCTCGCCCAGCGCCACCATTCGCCCCTTCATTGCCAGCGAAGTCGCGGGAAACGTGACCGTCAAACCCAATGCCGTCCAGCAAAATGTCCCCGCGTGGCTGGCTTTTGGCATGTTTTTTGTCGTGACCGCCATTTCCAGCCTGTTCATCCAGGAACAACGAGACGGGACGCTGGCGCGCCTCGTCAGCATGGGCGTTCCCGCCCGCAGCCTGATTTTGGCCAAGGCATTGCCCTATTTGGCAATCAATGGCATCCAGGCCGTATTGATGCTGGCTGTGGGCGTTCTGCTGATGCCCTTGCTGGGCGGCGATGCCCTGTCGTTGGTGGGAATTCACTGGCCAGCGCTGGTGTTGGTGCTGACCAGTCTCTCCATCGCCGCAATCGGCTTTGCCCTGCTCATTGCCTGCCTGGCGCGCACCCACGCCCAAGCCAACACCCTCGGCCCGATGTGCAACATTCTGATGGCCGCGCTCGGCGGCATCATGGTCCCCACCTTCGTCATGCCTGCGGCCATGCAGCAACTGGCGGTCTTGTCGCCCATGAACTGGGGGTTGGAGGGTTTGCTCACCGTCCTCGTGCGCCACGGCGATATGGCCGACGCCGCTCCCTGGGCCTTGCGTCTGGTCATTTTTGGCGGAGTGACCTTGCTGCTGGCCGGCACGCTTTTTTCCCGCCGTATCAAACCATGATTGAAAATACCACGCCCGATCCTGCGTTTCTGGCCCAACTCAAGCGCCTGCTGCTTGAGACTTGCGACAAGGAGGAGCCGCCTGGCGGCCTGTCTTCCGAGGAAGTTCTTTTCGGGCCCCAGTCCAGGCTGGACCTGGACTCTTTGGATGCCCTGCAAATTTCGATGGCCATCCAGAAGTGCTATGGCGTGCGGATGCCCGACAGCAAAGAAACCCGCCGCGCGATGGCCTCGCTGGGCACGCTGGCCTGCCACCTGCAAGAGCGAACGGCTTGACCGAGCCCATGGCGATGGGCAGCTACATCCTCGGGCGCGGCTTGGCCTGCACGTTCGGCGTTGGCGTTGCGGCCTGCCTCGAAAACATGCGCCAAGGCGCTTCCCGGCCACAACGAATCCATTCGACGCCCGACCTGAGCTGGCCGTATTTTTCGATCCCTGGTTTTCCGGGTGAGCCGTCCGGGATGAGCTGGCCTGACCGTGCTCGCGATCTCGTCCGGCGGGTGGTGGCCGAATGCGGCGCGGAGATCTGCCGCGATGCGCCGCTCTTCATTGCCTCCTCGTCACTCAATGTCGGGGGGGTTGAAGAGGGCGCGCCCTTCCCGCTCGACGGACAGGCTTTTGTCGAGGAAGTGGCCACCTGGCTTGATTGGCGCGGCCCGGTTTTCTGGGTGTCCTCGGCCTGTACGTCCTCACTTAACGCCATGCTGAGCGCCAAGGCACTGATCGAGTCCGGCCTTTTCGAGCAAGCGCTGGTGCTCGGCATGGAGTTGCGCAACCAATTTACTTCGGCGGGCTTCAGCGGCATGCAACTCCTCGCCCCGGACGTCCCTCGCCCCCTGGACATTGGGCGCAACGGCCTGGTACTCGGTGAAGCGGTGGCCGCCCTGCTCTTGGGGAAAAAGCCAGCGCGCTGGCGCGTGCTGGGCGGTGCAAACCGGATCAACGGAGACAATCCAGTGGGTGCCGACCAGCGCGTCGTCGCGCACGTGATCGCCCAAGCGCTCGAAGAAAGCGGCCTGAAGCCGCAGCAGATTGAGCTCGTCAAGCTCCACGCGGCCGGCAGCCTGCAGAACGACGCAGCGGAGGTTGCCGGTCTGCATCAGGTCTTCAAACCCCTGCCGCCACTGGTCACGTTCAAGGCTGCCCTGGGCCATACGCTCGGCGCCTCAGGCGCGGCAGAACTAGCTCTGCTGACGGCCTGCCTGGAGACCGCAATTTGGCCTGTGGCGACTGCGCAGGCCGCCGATCCGCAACTCGATGCCCATTGCTGCGAAAAGCTGGCCACACCGCCTGGGAAAATCCTGTTCAATATTCTCGGTTTCGGAGGTGGTCACAGTTGCCTTGTCATCGAGGACTCGACGCGTCCATGAAAACCTGGCGTATTGCCGGTCGCTATTTTGCTTCGCCGCCCCCCGCAGATTGGCGCCCCCAGCTGGCGACTCGGCTTGGACACCGCCCCCGCAGGATCGGCGAATGGGTCGAGTTGGCGCTATTTGGTGCTCGCCAATGTCTGGATGACGCCGGGGAGATGGATTTGCCTGCGGCTGCCTTGCTTTCGCTGTCCAGCCTGCACGGCCCGGATATCGCGCTGCGCATCGCCCTCCAGCAAGCGGGCGATGGCGTTCCGATGCCGATCGCCTTCCTCGGCAGCCAGCCCAGCCAAGCGTTGCCGGCGCTGGCCAAATATTTGGGCTGGCAAGGCAACGGCCGCTGTCTGACCACCCGTGACCCCAGCCTTGCCTTACGCCTCGCCTGCCTCGAGGCGGGCACCGACGGCATGCTTTTAGGGTGGGTGGACGAGGATGCGCCCGGCAAAAGCATCTGGTTGCGACTCTTGCCCACCGCGCCTGGCGACACCGCATTCAGAGCCGCGACCTTTGCCATGCTGGAAGAAGCCCGCTTCAATGTCCTGGCTTTCGATGGCATGCAACTGCAATTGGGCGCGTGATGAATTGGGCGCAGACGCGATCGTCCTCGCGCTGACTGACCCCTCCCCCTCTCCAAGAAAACAAACCATGCCTGAATCGACCCCCAACGCCTTCATCAGCCCGGAATACATCCTCAGCGTCGGCACCGGCTTCATGGCCGCCAAAACCCTGCTCAGCGCGGTCGAGCTGGGGGTGTTCACGAGCCTGGCGACCGAGCCCGGCACGCTGGCTGATCTGGAGGCGCGTTTGGGTCTGCATCCGCGGGCCAGTCGAGATTTTCTGGATGCCCTGGTGGCGCTCGGTTTCCTGGCGCGCAGCAACGGCCGCTACGAAAATACGCCCCCAGCGGCGCGCTTTCTGGATGCCCACAGCAGTGCTTACATCGGCACGCTACTGGAGATGTCCAATCAAAGGCTTTATAAATACTGGGACGGGCTGACCGAAGCGCTGCGCAATGGGCAACCGCAAAATGAACTCAAGACCGGCGGCGCCACCCTGTTCTCCGCACTGGCGGCCAACCCCGAACGCCACCGGCAATTCCTGAGCGCCATGACGGCGTTGAGCCGGGCTGCCAATCAGGCGATTGCCAACACGTTCCCCTGGGCCGATTACACGAGTTTCGTTGACGTTGGCACGGCGCAAGGCGACCTTGCCGCCCAGATCGCGCTGCAGCACCCGCATCTGAACGGCATCGGTTTCGACCTGCCGCCGGCGGCCCCCATCTTTGCAGAGCATGTGGCTAAGCTGGGTATAGCCGAGCGCCTTCGCTTTGCGGCCGGTGATTTTTTTGAAGACCCGCTACCGCCTGCCGACGTGGTGGTCATGGGCCATATTCTCCACGACTGGGATCTGGTGGAGAAAAAGGCGCTCATCGGCAAAGCTTGGGAGTGCCTGCCGCCGGGCGGCGCGCTGATCATTTACGAGGCGATGATCGACGATGCGCGAGAAAGCAATGCGCAGGGCCTGCTCATGAGTCTCACCATGCTGATCGAAACCCGAGGCGGCTTCGATTACACCGCCGCCGACTGTATGTCCTGGATGGTCGAGGCGGGGTTTCGTCAAACGCAAAAAGTGAAGCTCACGGGTTCCGAATCGATGGTAATCGGGATTAAGCCTGGCAGCCATTCAAGTTAAGCCACAGCGTATAGCCATCGGGGCCGTAGCTGCTTCAATCAACGGTTGTTTATAGGGTGATCGTTGTGCGCGATCGCCTTATCCAGGCATTACGGTTGCGTTGGAATTAAAAGGGTCAGCTTAGGCTGACCCTTTTATTCGCACGTAAGGCCGGCTGCGGCGGTGCCCCCCCTTTGAAATACTCAGCCGATACGTATGCTATCCATCGATCCCAACACGCCGAAAACCTGCAGCAGCCAGATCACGACAACAATGACGACGACGATATTCAGGATGTTTTTGATCTTTCGATCCATGGGTATGTAGGTATTGACGAGCCAAAGCAGCACGCCAACCACGATCAAGACGATGACCAAGTTAATCAGAGGCATACGGATTCTCCTGTGTGAGCATCAAATTGCTGGGGGCGCCGACCGCCTAGTTTCAGGTGCGGCTTGATACTACCCTTTGTTTTATAGTCGATCGTGAGCGGCGTCTGCGGCGTTGTTCCACAACGCCGCGAAACGTGCCTCGCTCGCAGACGAGAGCGACTCAGCCCGGCTTGACCGCCTGATACTCCCCCAGAATCGACAGCGCCCGGCTTTCAATGTGCCGATTCACCCCGGCAAAACCGGCAGCCTCCAGCGTATCGATCACCCCGCTTGGCGGCACGCAGGCCTCGATGGTGTCCCAGTAGTAGCGCCACAGCTTGGCCGACTCGGCGCTGCTGCCGATCATTCGGGCCAGCACCGGCACCACGCCGCGCATGTAGACCTTGAGCAGCGCCTGGCTCCAGGCGCGTTCCGGCTTGGTGATTTCGAGCAGGCACAGGCGGCCGCCGGGCTTGAGGACGCGATGGAATTCGCTGAAGGCGGCCGACAGGTCGCCGATGTGGCGCAGCGCGTAGCCCATGCTGAGGAAATCGAAGCTAGCATCGGGGAACGGGATGGCTTCCGCCCTCCCCTCGATGAGTTGGACCCCAGGCAGGTTCGCGCAGGCCATCATGCCGGCGCTGGGATCGACGCCCACCACCAGGGCGGGGTCGCCCACCAGCTTGACGGCTTCGCGCGCGACCAGGCCGGTGCCGACGCCGATGTCGACGATGCGCATGCCGGGTTTCAGCCCCGCCCGCTGCAACGCCTGGTTGCGGTACCAGGGGCCGCTGCCCAGTGCGAGCAGGCGGTCAATGCGGTCGTAGTCGGAGGCGGTGCTGTCGAACAGCTTGCCGACGTAACCGCGCCGCTCCTGTTCGCTGGCGTAGTAGCCGGTGAGGGGTGGATGCGGGGCATGCACCGCTTGTGCGGACGTATCGGGGGTGTTTTTCATGGTGTGTTTGACCGGTGAGTATTCAGGCGCCGCGCAAGCAGAAGCGGCAAGCGCAGCAGGAAACCCAGCATCAGCCGGAGGTGCATCCAGCTGAGCAAGGTGTTGTCGCGCAGGTAGTTGAAGTGGGAAACGCCACCCTCGTCAGCGCGCAGGTATTTCACCGGCGCGGGTAAGTTGATCGGGCGCACGCCGCGCCAGCACAGGCGCACCACGGCCTCGGGGTCGAAGTCGAAGCGGCGCATCCAGCGCTGGCCGCGCATCACCCGGCGCAGCGGCTCGATGGGGTAGACGCGAAAGCCGTAGAGCGAATCGCCGATGCCCGCCCACAGCGTTTCCAGGTTGGCCCAGCCGTTGGAAATCTTGCGGCCCTGCACCCGCAGCGCCGGGGCATCGGCATCAAACACCGGCTTGCCGAGGACCATCGCCGCGGGGGCCTGTCGCGAGGCGGCCATGAACGCCGGGATGAGGTCGGCCGGGTGCTGGCCGTCGGAGTCCATCGTCAGCGCGTGCGTAAACCCCTGCTGCGCGGCCAGATCGAGGCCGTGCAGCACGGCCGCGCCTTTGCCGCCGTTTTCGGGCAGCACCAGCACCTTCAGCTGCGGGTCGTTCGCCGCCATGTCCTTGAGGCCGGCGGCCGTGCCGTCGGTGCTGCCGTCAACCACCACCCACACCGGCGCCCAGTGGGCGCGAGCGGCGCGCACCGTTTCGTAGACCCGCGCCCCAGGGTTATAGCTGGGGATCAGCACCAGGTGGCTGGCGGAGACGCTCATATCGAATGCCATCAGAGCCGGGCCGCGCCCGATTCGGCGGCCTGCGGGGCGTCGGACGGCAGGAAATGCGGGGCGTCGCGCAGTTCATCGATGAAGTAGCGCTCCAGTTCCTCGGTGAAGGCCCCCGCCTTTTCCGGCGGCGCGAAGCGGCGGCCGAGGCGGATGCGATAGGTGATCGGCATCGGCGGACGACGGAACAGCGGCCAGCCCTTGCCGAGGTAGGCCGAATCGGTCTCGATGAACACAGTCTGGATCGACACCCGGGCCCGGCTGGCGATGAGCGCGGCGGTTCCCTTGCAGGCGTTGACCGGCCAGCGGGTGGTGCGGGTGCCTTCGGGAAAGACCAACAATTGGCTGCCGCTTTTCAGCTCGGCGACAGATTGCCTGATCATGCTGAGCTGCGCGTCGTTACGGATGTAGCCCGCCAGGCGGGCGCCGGCGCCGAGAAAGACGTTGTCGACGATATCGACCTTCATGATGCAGGCCACGTTGGGCAGGCGCGAGAGGACCATGACGGCATCGAGCAGACAGGGATGGTTGGGGGCGACGATCAGCGGGCCTTCATCGCGCAGCGAATCGAGCGCGGACAGGTCGAAACGGCAGGCGCCGATGAGGGAGAGCGCGCCGAGATAGATCCTGAAGCCGGAGGTGATGGCCCAGCGCCCGAGTGGGACGGTCCAACGCTTGGGCAGGACGTAATAGAGCGGCACCGACAGCGTCGACCAGGTCAGCGAGATCGCGCCGAGCAGCGCGAGGCCGAACCACAGTGCGAAATATTCGTAGAGCCGATGCAGCCAGCGCCTGGGCAGGCTGGGGTGAGAAACCTGTGCGCTCACTCGACCGCCTCGACGCGGGTGGACGATTCGCCGAGGATCCAGGCGATGCCGACGCCGGCGGCAAAGTAATGTTCACTTTTGACCAGCGGGCTGTCGGCGAAGACGGCGTCCTTGAGGCTGTCCCAGCGCGCAAACGCGCCCAGCCAGTATTTGGGGTAGCGCTTCGACGTCGTCATCATGAACTGGGTGCCGGCGTAGCCGCCCTTGGCGTCGAAGGCCGGGCGGCCGGCGGTGGCATATTGCGGCGCCACTGAATAGAAATAGTCATGGTTGCGTTCCGAGCCATAGATCGGGCCGGCGAGCAGCCCCAGGTTCCAGCCGGGAAGCCCCGCGACATCGGCGATGTCGAGGTTGAGCCGCGGCGAAAACACCCAGCCGACGTCGTCCATCCCCCCTTTCACGGTGACAGCGGTGCGCACCGGCAGGCGCAGGTCCAGCCGGGTGCGCCGGTCGGGGGTGCGCCACAGGTTGAGGTCGAGCGAGGGGCCGAGTTCGACCGTCGGCTGCAGATCGGGCATGCCTTGGCGCGCCCGGTTGTCGTCGCTGTTGACCGGCAGCGAGGCGCCGAGACTGAGATTGAGTTCGATGCGGTCGCCGCCGAAGAAGGTGCCGCGAATGCCGTGCCGGTCCGCCTTGAGAAACTCGCCGCGGTAGACCAGATAGGGAAAGGGAATGGGGTACAGGCTGGTCTGGTCCGAGCCGCGATAGTCCGGCAAAGACAGGGCGCTGATGCCGGCGCCCAGCTCCCACAGGGGCTTTTCAGCGGCAAAGGCGTGGCCGGCACAGCAGGCGAACAGCAGCGCGGCTAAGCTCAGGCGACGGTGGAGAGACATGGCATGTTCCCTATTGAATTATCCGCTTGACAGGGTCCGATGGCATGACCGCCCGAGGCCTCGATTTCGACCATCAGGTCGGCACGGCACACATCGGCTTGCAGGAACACCGCCGACACCGGGGCGCCGATGAATTGCGCCATTTCGCGACGTACCGTGGCCAGGTTTTCGGCATGGCGGACATAGACCTTGTAGGCCAGCTGGTCGAGGCGGAAGTCGGCGCCCGGCGCCTGGCGGTTGGCCTCGGCGACGATGGCGGCGATGTTGTGCAGGCATTCCCGCGTCTGCGCCGCCACGTCGCCGTGGTGCAGGGTTTGATGGCCGACGATGCTGGCGGTTCCGGAAATGAACAGCATGTCGCGCCCGCCCAGCTTGACCCGCCCCGCGCGCGCGAAGGTCGGGCTGCGCGGTCCGTACTGGCTGGGGTAA
>DASTEA010000205.1:0-8684 GCA_035710075.1 Thiobacillus sp. | reverse complement strand
ACGAATTTTCCAAGCAGGGGGCGTTGCCCGGTCCGCTGGCGCGCCCCAACGTCCTGCTGGGGCATGTTCCGCTGACGGGAGCGGGCAGCGAGGATCGCTATCTGGTCTACGGCAACCAGTTTCTGCACAACCCCAGCGAAGCATTGCTGCAGGCCGAGGGGCGGCTGGCGGTGTCCGACAATGTGTTCATCAACGGCAGCGGCGATGCGATCCACATCCAGCCGCACAACGACGTACCGCGCGACATGGCCATTTTCTCCAACACCGTGCTGGCTTCGGGTGTCGGCATCCAGGTGCGCCGTGCCGATGGCGCGCCTTATCGCCAGCGCGTGGTCGCCAATGTGGTGGCGGCGGCAACGCCCTTGAAGGGGGGCGAGACCGCGCACAACATCACCCTGGGTTACCACCCGGACTCGTTGCAGACGTCCATCCCGGAGTTGACCTCGCGGCTGCTTGAACAGCGGCAGCCGCGCCGCCTGCCGGATGGGCTGGTGCACGAACTGGCGGCCTATCCCGATTGGCTGGGGGCGGAGCTCCCCGGCGCACGCGTCGCCGCGACCTTGCTGCGCACGCGGGGCGGCGCCCAGCCATGAGCCACGACATGGCGCCCCACAACGCCCGCAAGCTGTTGTGGCTGGCCGCCCTGGTTTACACCGCGTTTGTCATTTACGGCAGTCTGGTGCCGCTGGAATTCCGCGCCATACCGTGGGATGACGCCGTGGCGCGGTTCGGTGCGATACCGCTTCTCAAGCTCGGCATCGGTTCGCGCGCCGACTGGGTGGCCAACCTGTTGCTGTTCATTCCGCTGACATTCCTGTGGATGGGCGCGCTGACGGCAGGCGCAGGCCGCGCGCGCGCTGCGCTGGTCACCATGCTGCTGATTCCTGCCGCTACCGCACTGGGTCTCGGCATTGAATTCACCCAGTTGTTTTTCCCGCAGCGCACGGTGTCGCAGAACGACATCTTTGCTGAAACCCTGGGCGGCGTCATCGGCGTGCTGATCTGGTGGGGGTTAGGCGGGCGTTTCATCGGCTGGCTGCAGTCCTGGCAGCATATCCACGCCCGTGCCGCGCTGGCCGAGCGCCTGGCCTGGGTGTACCTGGCCGGGTTGTTCGTTTACAACGTCCTGCCGCTCGATCTGACCATCAGTCTGGTTGAGATTTTCCATAAATGGCAGGAGGGCAAGGTCAACCTGATTCCGTTTGGCCGCCTGCCGGACGGTGCTGCTCATGCACTGTATGAAATCGCCAGCGATGCGCTGATCTGGGCGCCGCTTGCGCTGCTCTGGCGGCTCGACGGCACGCGCGGCGCGCGGCGCGTGTGGGGCATGACGCTGGCCACGGCTGGCGGGCTGGAAGTGATGCAGCTGTTCGTTTATTCGCGGGTCAGCGATGTCACCGACCTGTTCACAGCCGCTGCGGGTGCGGCGCTGGGGGGTTGGGTCGGCGGCCGCCTGGTCGCGCGTGAGGCGCCGGCCGGCCAGCCGCTGCCGTGGGCCGCCTGGTTGCCGTTTGTGCTCGCAGCAGGCTGGATGGGCGTGTTGTTGTTCGTGTTCTGGTTTCCCTTCGATTTCCGCACCGACGGGGTTTTCATCAAGAGCCGGCTCGACTTTGTACAGCGGGTGCCATTCGAGGTGTATTACTTCGGCACCGAATATCGCGCCATTACCGAAGTGCTGCGCAAGACACTTTTTTTTGCGCCGCTCGGCGGATTGCTCGCGTGGGGCGTCGCGCGCCAGCCTTGGCGCTGGCGCAGCCTGCTGTTTGCGCTGGCCATGCTGGCGATGTTCCTGATGCCCGCCATCATCGAGCTGGGGCAGGTGATGCTGCCGCAGAAAATTGCCGACACCACCGACTGGCTGCTGGCCTGGCTGGGTGGCCTGGCGGGCTACCGGCTGGCGCGTCGCATGCTGCGGGCACCGCGCCATGCGGTAGCTGTGCAGACAGCCGCCCCGGACGCGGCCACCGTACCTGCAGCACCGCGTATGCGCTGGCATCTGCCGCTGATGGTGGGCGGCATGGCGCTGCTTTTCTGGGGCACGGCGCATGCCCCCTTCGTGCCATACAACGTGCGCGAGCTGCTGCAGCCGGACACGGGCTGGTTGTCGCCACTGCTGCTTGCGCTGGCGTGCTGCTGGCTGGCCGTATGGCCGCTATGGCTGGCGCGGCGGCGCGTGTCCGGCCTCGCCCGCCTGGGACAACTGCCGCTCGGTTTGCTGCTGTATGGCGGGCTCGCTTTTCTGTTGCTGCAAGCCGCCGTGCCGGATGAAAGCCTGCACGATCTGGTCGGCAGTCCGGTGCTGCACTGGTCGGGACAGTGGGAGACCGCGCTACGTTGGGTGGCGCTGACCGCGGTTCCCGGTACCTTGTTGTATCTGGCCGCGCAGACTGTTCGCCGCTGGCGTGGGCGGCGGCTCGGCGCGCTGCACTTCTGGGCCGCGTTGCCGGTGCTGGCGCTGGCGTACTGGGGCGTGGTTGCGCAGGCTGCCACCGACAATCTCACCGAACTTATCGCGGCACCGCAGCCATTGGCTTTCGCGGCGCTATGCGCTTGGCTCTACATCCTGTTTCTCGCAGCAGCGCTGCTGGCTTCCCCAGCGCAAGCGGCGCAACGCACCACGCGGCTGGCCGGCGTAGTTGTTTCGCTGCCGCTGGCTGTCTGGTTTCTGCACCTCGGGCTGGCCGGCGAGATCGACAAATACGGCCAGCAATTTTCGGCCATGCAGTTTTTGCTGAGCGCCGACCGCCAGCATTACGCCACGCAGCCTGTCGTCTGGCTGCGCTACAGTATGCTGCATTCGCTTGTCATCGCGACGCTTGCCTTCTTACAATGGCCACACTTCCGATCCGCTCGGCAACATTACGCTCACCCCCCTCATGCATCTCATTGACGTTTTCAACGGCGACGCCGACGGTATTTGCGCGCTGCATCAGCTGCGTCTGGACAAGCCGGCCGAATCCGAACTGGTTACCGGACCCAAGCGCGATATCAGCCTGCTGAAACGGGTCAAGGCGCAGGCGGGGGATCGCGTCACCGTGCTCGACATCGCGCTGTCAAAAAACCGCGAAGCGCTGGACAGACTGCTCGAAGCGGGCGCGCATGTCCTCTACTTTGACCATCACCAGCCGGGCGACATTCCGGCGCATCCGCATTTCGAGCCGCACATCGATACCGATGCCAACGTCTGCACCAGCCTGCTGGTGAATCAGTATTTGCGGGGCAGGCAGCTGGCGTGGGCGGTCACTGCCGCGTTCGGCGACAACCTCGCCGATGCCGCGCGCCAGGCCGCCGCGCCCTTGAACTTGTCCGCCGGGCAGCTGGCGCAACTGCAGTCGCTGGGCGAATGCCTCAACTACAACGGCTACGGCGAAGCGCTCGACGACCTGTTTTTCGATCCGGCCGATTTGTATCGCCAGTTGCGCCCGTTTGCCGATCCGTTCGCCTTCATTGCCGAGTCGGCCGCCTACCCAACGCTGAAAGCCGGCTACCAGGAGGACATGGCGCGCGCCGTCGCCGTGAACGCAATGGAAGCGCGCGCCTCCGGCCGCATCTTCATGCTGCCCGCGGAAAAGTGGGCGCGACGGATTTCCGGCGTGTTCGGCAATCAGCTGGCAGTCGAGTCGCCCGCGCAAGCGCATGCCGTGCTCACCGCCAAGCCCGGCGGCGGCTTTGTTGTGAGCGTGCGCGCCCCGCAGCTGGCCAAGTCGGGCGCCGATGAATTGTGCAGCCAGTTCGACAGCGGCGGCGGACGCAAGGGCGCCGCCGGAATCAATCACTTGCCCGACGCCGAGCTTGGCCGATTTATTGCGCTGTTTTTCAAAACTTTTGACTGACGCGGTTTTTACCCCGAACTGACATGAATCAACTGATCGCACCCTACGGCGGCACGCTCGTCAATCTGATCGACCCTGCAAGGGGCGAGGCGCTCAAACAGGAAGCCTTGAGCCTGCCTTCGCTCGATCTCGACTGGCGCCAGCAGTGCGAGCTTGAAATGCTGATGAGCGGCGCCTACTCACCGCTTGCCGGCTTCATGACGCGCGCGCAGTGCGCGCAGGTCGAAACCGAAATGAAGCTCGATGACGGCACCTTCTGGCCGCTGCCGGTCACGCTCGGCAGCCGCCAAAAAATCGCCGCTGAACTGAAGCCGGGCGATCGGGTGGCGCTACGCGACGGCGAAGGGTTCATGCTCGCGGTGCTGACGGTCGGCGACGCGTGGCAGGACAGCGACAGCTGGCAGCTGGGCGGCGCGGTCGAGGGTGTGGCCCTGCCGCCGCATCCGGATTTTGTGAGTTTGCGTGCCACGCCGGCCGAATTGCGCGCGCTGCTCGTTCGCCGCGGCTGGCGGCGCGTCATCGCCTGGCAGGCGCATCACCCGATGCATCGCGCGCAGTTCGAGTTCTGCCTGAAAAGCGCGATCGAAAGCGAGGCCAACCTGCTGCTGCATCCGCAGGTCGGCGGGGACATCACCGATGCTCCCGGCTATTTTTGTCTGGTGCGCAGCTTTCTCGCCATCAGCGAACGCTTTCCGGCCGCCACCACCCAGTTGTCGCTGTTGCCGGCGCCGCCGCGCGAAGCCAGCGCCCGCGCGCTGCTGCTGCGCGCCATCGTCGCGCGCAATTACGGCTGCGGCCTGCTGATTGCCGGCGGCGAACACCAGCCCGACGGCAACTGCCGGCGCGGCGAAGACCTCGCCCCGCCCCACGCCGATCTGCCCGTGGCTGAACTGGCCGACAAAATCGGCGTGCGGCTCATTGCCTACCCGCGCATGGTGTATGTGGAGGATCGCGCCGAACATCTGCCTGCATCCGAAGCGCCTGCCGCGGCGCGCCTGCTGACGCTCAGCGGCGAGGAATTCCGGCGCCGCATGCGGGCCGGGCTGAAAATCCCCGACTGGTACAGTTTCCCCGAAGTGCTGAGTGAGTTGCACCGGCAGAGCCCGCCGCGCGAACGCCAGGGCTTCACCGTGTTCTTTACCGGCTTGTCAGGCTCGGGCAAGTCCACCCTGGCGCGCGCGCTGACCGCACGGCTGATGGAAATGGGCGGGCGTTCCGTCACCCTGCTCGATGGCGATATTGTGCGCCGCCACCTTTCATCCGAACTCGGATTCTCCAAGGCGCACCGCGACATCAACGTGCGGCGCATCGGTTTCGTCGCGTCCGAAATCACGAAAAACCGCGGCATTGCCATCTGCGCGCCGATCGCGCCGTATCGCCAGACGCGCCGTGACGTGCGCGCCATGGTCGAGGCCGCCGGCGGCTTTGTCGAAATCCACGTCGCCACCCCCATCGAAACCTGCGAATCGCGCGACCGCAAAGGGCTCTACGCCAAGGCGCGCGCGGGGCTGATCCCGGAATTCACCGGCGTCTCGGATCCCTACGAAGTGCCGGAAAAACCGGAACTGGCGATCGATACCACCGATCTGGGCATCGACGAGGCGGTGCAGCAGATCCTGCTCAAGCTGGAGCACGAGGGCTACTTGCGCTGACCTGAAAAGCAAGAAAGCCGACGCATGCGTCGGCTTTTTGCTGGTGCGATGCAGCATTCAGGCCGTCCTGCGGCGGGGCCGCGTTCCCAGCGACCCCGCCAGCATGCCGGCGAAGCTCGCCATCAGGCCCACGAACTGCGGCGGCAGCGCCGCTTCGGGGGCGATGAATTCCATCGCGATCCAGCAGCCGAACCCCAGCACGATGGAAAGACCCGCCCCCAGGTTGCTGGCGCGCTTCCAGTACAGCCCCGCCACCAGCGGGACGAAGGCGCAGGCCAGCGTGACCTTGTAGGCGTTTTCCACCATCTGGTGGATGCTGGTTTCGGTTTGCAGCGACCACAGCGAATAGAGCACCACCAGAACGGTGAAGGCGATGACGACGCTGCGGGTGACCCACAGCAGTCCTGGCGGGCTCATGCGGTGGTGCGGCATGAATTCCTTGATGATGTTTTCCGAGATGGTGACCGAAGGCGCCAGCAGGGTGCCGGAGGCGGTCGACATGATGACCGAGAGCAGGGCGCCGTAAAAGATGATCTGCGCGTACAGGGGCAGATGGGACTTGACGAAGGTGGGCAGCACCCGCTGGGCATCGTCGGCCAGCAGGGCCGTGCTCATGGCCGGGTCGACCAGGGTGGCGGCGTAGGTGAGGTAGATCGGCACCGCGGCGAAGACGAAATACAGCGCGCCCCCGATGACGGTGCCCCACACCGCGATGCGTTCGGATTTGCCGGCGTTGGCGCGCTGGAACACGTCCTGCTGCGGAATCGAGCCCAGCCCCATGGTCAGCAGGCCGGCGATGAAGGTGACCACCGCTGCCCATTCCAGCGGCGGCCAGAATTCGAACTTGCCGGCAGCAAGGGCGTGGTCGACCACCGGCGCAATGCCGCCCACTTCCGGCATGTCGCCTACCAGCCTGGCGATCCACAACAGGCCGATGACGATGACCGTCATCTGCACCAGCGTGGTCAGCGCCACCGACCACATGCCGCCGAACAGGGTGTAGAGCATCACCACCGCCGCGCCGATGAGAATGCCCTGCGGCTGGCTGATGAGGCCGTCCGAGAGCACGTTGAACACCAGCCCCAGCGCGACCACCTGCGCCGACACCCAGCCCAGGTAGGACAGCGCGATCGCGGCCGAAATCACCACCTCGACCGGGCGGTTGTAGCGCTGGCGGAAGAAGTCGCCCAGGGTAAGCAGCTTCATCCGGTACAGCGGGCGCGCGAACAACAGGCCGAACAGGATCAGCGCGAGCGAGGCGCCGAAGGGATCCGAAATTGTTCCGCCGAGATTCTCGTCGAGGAAGGTGGCGGGAATGCCGAGAACGGTTTCGGCGCCGAACCAGGTGGCGAACACCATGGCGATGACGACGACCATCGGCAGCGAGCGGCCGGCGGTGATGTAGTCGCTGGCGCTGTGAACCTTGGTGGCGGCGTAGACGCCGATGCCTATGGACAGGGCCAGATACAAAACGACAAAGCCAATCAGCATGGCGGTGCCCTTAGCGCAGGTTTAAATAGAGGGTGGCTGCCGTCAGCACGGCCAGCAGGCCGGCGATGATGCCGAGCCAGAGGTTGCGGGCGTGCTGCTGGCGCAGCATGAGGATGAGGCCGGTTTCCAGTTGGGCCAGCCGGTTTTCGTTCAATGCCTGGTGCGCCAGGCGCGGCAGCTGCGGCAGCAGCGCCGCCCATTTGGGCGCTTCGGTCTGCAGGTTCTTCACCAGTGCGCGCCAGCCGAGCTGTTCGTTCATCCAGCGTTCCAGAAACGGCTTGGCGGTTTTCCACAGGTCGAGTTCGGGGTCGAGCTGACGCCCGAGGCCTTCGATGTTGAGCAGGGTTTTCTGCAGCAGCACCAGCTGGGGCTGGATTTCAACGTTGAAGCGGCGCGACGCCTGGAACAGCTGCAGCAGCACGCGGCCGAACGAAATGTCTTTCAGCGGACGGTCGAACACCGGCTCGCACACCGCGCGCACCGCGGCTTCGAGTTCGTCGATGCGGGTGTCGGCCGGCACCCAGCCGGATTCCAGATGCGCCAGCGCCACCCCTTTGTAATCGCGGCGGAAGAAGGCGAGGAAATTGCGCGCGAGGTATTGCTTGTCGACCTCGGTGAGGGTGCCCATGATGCCGAAGTCGAGCGCGATGTACTGCTGCGATCCGGGGCGCACCAGGATGTTGCCGGGGTGCATGTCGGCGTGGAAGAAGCCGTCGCGGAACACCTGGGTGAAAAAGATTTCGACGCCGGTGGCGGCGAGTTTCGGCAGATCGACGCCGGATTCGCGCAGACGCTCGATCTGGCTCACCGGGATGCCGTCCATGCGGTCCATCACCATCACGGCGTGACCGCAATAGTCCCAGTACACCCCGGGCACCTGCAGCAGCGGCGAATCCTTGAAGTTGCGCCGCAGCTGCGAGCAGTTGGCGGCTTCGCGCATCAGGTCCAGTTCGTCCGACAGATGCTTTTCGAATTCCGCCACCACTTCCTGCGGACGTAGCCGACGGCCGTCGGCAAACAGTTTCTCGACCAGACCTGCGGCGGCATAAAGCAGCGAAACGTCGTGCGCGATCACCGGCGCGATGCCGGGGCGCAGCACCTTCACCGCGACGGCGGTGCCATCGTGCAGCCGGGCGAAGTGCACCTGTGCGACTGAGGCCGAAGCGACCGGGGTGGCATCGAATTCGGCGAAGACTTCGGCCAGCGGTTTCTTGTACAGCTTCTCCAGCGTGGCGACGGCCTGGTCGGACGGGAAGGGCGGCACCCGGTCCTGCAGCTGGGCGAGTTCGTCGGCGATGTCGAGCGGCACCAGATCGCGCCGGGTCGACAGCATCTGCCCAAACTTGACGAAAATCGGACCCAGCGCCTCCAGCGCGTGGCGCAGGCGCATCCCGCGCGGCTCGGTCAGGGGGCGCCAGAACAGCGTGGCGCGCACCAGCCAGCGCAGCGGCCGCACCCGCTCATGGCCGAGGAAGAACTCTTCCAGCCCGAAGCGCAGGCCGATGGTCAGGATGCGGGCGAGGCGCAGCAGTTTCATGCGCTGCGCGGATGCGCGTCCTGTAATGGCTGGCGCGATTCCAGCAGGCGCAGGCGGGCATCTAGTCGGGCGGCGTCATCGGCCAGCAGGTCGACAGCGCGGTTAAAGCGCGCGACGTCGACGCCGCGCGCCATCAGTTCGGCTTCCTCCACCACGTATTCGCCGGCGTTG
>DASTEA010000204.1:0-3540 GCA_035710075.1 Thiobacillus sp. | reverse complement strand
GGCTTCGCGCAGGTCCTCGATGCGGGAATTGGTGCACGAGCCGATGAACACCTTGTCCACCGCAATCTCGGCCATCGGCGTGCCGGCCGCAAGACCCATGTACTCCAGCGCACGCGTCCAGTCCTGCCGCTTGACCTCGCTCGGCGCGTCGGCCGGGTTCGGCACGCGGCCATTGATGGTCGTCACCATCTCGGGCGAGGTGCCCCAGGTGACCTGCGGTTCGATCCGGCTGGCGTCGAGTTCGACCACGCGGTCGAACACTGCGTCGGCGTCCGAATGCAGCGTGTTCCACCACGCCACCGCGTGCGCCCACGCTGCGCCCTTGGGCGAATAGGGGCGGCCCTTCACGTAGTCGATCGTGGTCTGGTCGACCGCCACCATGCCGGCGCGCGCACCGGCCTCGATCGCCATGTTGCACAGGGTCATGCGGCCTTCCATCGACAGCGCGCGGATCGCCGGGCCGCCGAATTCGATGGCATAGCCAGTGCCGCCGGCGGTGCCGATTTCGCCGATGATCGCGAGCGCGATGTCCTTCGCCGTGACGCCTTGTCCAAGCTTGCCTTCGACCTTCACCAGCATGGTCTTCGACGGTTTCTGCCACAGGCATTGCGTCGCCAGCACATGCTCGACCTCGGAGGTGCCGATGCCGAACGCCAGCGCGCCGAACGCGCCGTGGGTGGAGGTGTGCGAGTCGCCGCACACCACCGTCATGCCGGGCAGGGTCAGGCCTTCTTCGGGGCCGATGACGTGGACGATGCCCTGGCGGATGTCGTCCATCTTGAATTCGGTGATGCCGAACTCGGCGCAGTTGGCGTCGAGCGTTTCGACCTGCAGGCGCGAGATCGGATCGGCGATGCCCTGGCTGCGGTCGGTCGTCGGCACGTTGTGGTCGGGAACGGCAATCGCCGCATCGGCCCGGCGCGGGGTGCGCTGGGCCAGCTTCAGCCCCTCGAACGCCTGCGGGCTGGTGACTTCATGCACCAGATGGCGGTCGATATAGAGCAGCGTGGTGCCGTCAGCTTCGACGTGGACGACATGGGCGTCCCACAATTTCTGGAATAAGGTGAGTCCTGACATGCGGAATAAGGCGAGACAGCGCGTAAAACGCTGATTATTTCATAGCTTGGCCTGATTTCGTCATTATGAAGCCGGCGCTGGCACGGATTTTGTTTGCCCCCACACGGCATACACTGCCCACGCCAGCGCTGCACTGCCGGCAGCCAGGGTGAAAGTCCAGGCCGATCCCAGCGTGTCCCAGGTCAAACCGCTCGCCAGCCCGCCGATGGTGCCGCCGACACCGTAGGACAGGCTGGTGTAGAGCGCCTGCCCGCGCGCCTGGTGGCGTCCGCGGAAATGCTGGTGGATCAGCGCCACCGCCGCCGCGTGATAGGTGCCGAAGGTGAAGGCATGCAGCGTCTGCGCGCCCCACACCAGCCAGGGCGACTCCACCCCCCAGGCGATCAGCAGAAAGCGCAGCACCGCCAGCGCGAAGCTGGCCAGGATCAGCCGCCGCGGCGTCACTCGCGCGAAGATGCGCGGAATGATCAGGAAAATGCCGATTTCGCAGATCACGCCGAGCGCCCACAACCAGCCCACCGTCGACTTGTCGTAGCCGTGGTCGACCAGATAGATCGAATAGAAGGTGTAATAGGGCCCGTGCGTCACCGCCATCAGCAGGCAGGCGGCCAGCAGCGACGCCACCTCGGGCCGCTTCACGATATCCCACCCCGAATGCTGGTCGGTGTGATGCGGCAGGATCTCGGCCTCGGGGATCACCCGCGCAAACGCGACGATGCCCAGCATCACCGCCAGCACCGCCCACGGCAGCCAGCTGATCGCAACATAGTCGAAGGCATAGCCCAGCCCGACCACCACCAGGATGAAGCCGACCGAGCCCCACAGGCGGATGCGGCCGTAGGCGTCGGTGCGCTCGCCCAGGTGCGACAGCGTCATCGCCTCGACCAGCGGCAGCGACGCGCTCCAGAAGAAGCCCAACGCCGCCATCACCGCGAACAGCCACCAAAAACTGTCGCCGACGAACACCCCGGCGAACACCAGAACGCTGCCGAGCGCCGCAATCTGCACGATCGCCGTGCGGCGGCCGGTGCGGTCGGCGATGTGCCCCCAGATGTTGGGCGCGAAGATCCGCATCACCTGCAGCAGCGACATCAAGACGCCGATCTGGAAGGCGTTGAACGCCAGCGACTGCAGATACAGCCCCCAGAACGGCGACATCGCGCCGACGAATGCGAAATAGAAAAAATAGAAACCGGACAGACGCCAGTAAGGGAGATTGGGCATGAACTCGGACTGCCGCGGGGTGGCCAAAACGCAGCGCGCATTATGCGGCTTCGCAATGGATGCGGGGAATCTCCGGCGCGATCAGCGGCTGCCCACCCGCGGGATTGACCCGGACAGGCCTGGACTGGAATCAATACATGCCGGGAACGGCAAACGCAGGCACGGCTTCACACACGCGTGCCTTGCCCTGCTGACTGCGGCTTATTTCAGGACAAAGGTCAGTCGCATCCTGACCGTGTAATCGGTGATCTTGCCCTTGTTCACTTTCACTTCCTGATCCATCACCCAGGCGCCGGTGATGTTTTCCAGCGACTCGGCCGCCTTCGCGATCCCTTGCTTGAGCGCGTCATCGAATCCCTTTTTGGAACTCGCCGTTACTTCGATGGTTTTTGCGATGCTCATGATGCTCCTCCTCTGTTAAACAGACCGCCCCGACTTTCAGACTATCAACTTGCAGCCAGAATCCAACCTCAATCAACCCCGACCGGCAATAAATAGCGCCTGCTCGCGCTATTTCATTGCGGAGCGCAGCTTGAGCGTCTCGCCGGCCACCGCGAAAACGCCGTTGCCGCGATGATGGAGCGTCTGCGGCTGCTTGATGGCGCTATCGACCCACGCCTGCACCACCTCGAGAATGAAGAAGTTGTATCGATTCACCAGCCGCGTGTCGGCCACCCGGCATTCGAGGCTGGCGTAGCATTCATCGATCAGCGGCGCGGCGACCTGCGCGGCGGGCAGCGGCGTGAGACCGTATTTCTCGAACTTGTCGACCGTGCGCCCGGAACAGTTGCCGATGCCCACCACCTGCTTCGCCCATTCCTGGGTCGGAATATTGATCACGCATTCCTTGGTTGCCTTCAGCGTGTCGAACGACGAATTGCGGCCGCTGATCACGCAGCCGACGAGCGGCGGCTCGAACTCCATCATGGTGTGCCACGACATCGTCATGATATTCGCCTTGCCCTTGCGGGCAGTGGTCACCAGGACCACCGGACCGGGCTCCAGCAGGCCATAGGCCTTGGACAGCGGATAGGATCGTTTTGCCATGGCGGCATTTCTTTCGCGAATCGTGCGCTTTCAACTTAGCCCGTCCGGCAGGGATTCAGGAACGTCGTGCGCTGGGGTGGCGGCGCCGGCTTTTTATGGCCGGCGCGGGGCGTCGCGCGAGGGAATGCGGGCGATCCAGGCCGCCAGCAGCATCCCGCCAACGCCCATCGCCAGTTTGGCTGGCCACCCCGG
>DASTEA010000203.1:0-2385 GCA_035710075.1 Thiobacillus sp. | reverse complement strand
GCCGCGACCACGGCGGCGATCAGGAGGATTCGGCCTTTCAGCGTGCCGAACATGTACAACGATCTCCGAAAGAGCGGTCTGGAATTGAAAGACGCGGGGTTTGACCCCCGCGTCAGGATAAGCCGGTAACTTCGCGTGGATATGGAGGCTTGTCAATTCCGCGCGGCTAATTTCCCCGATAGAAAACGCGGTAAATTCGACCGCCCGCATCGTCGGTGATGTAGAGCGAGCCGTCGGGTGCGACCGCAAGTCCGGTGGGCCGGTGCGTGGCCGCCGAAGGCTGCTGAATTTCAGCGGCACCTGCAAAGCCGTCGGCGAAAATTTCATACTGGCCGGGTGAGCCGTTGGTCATCGGCACAAACGCCACGTTGTACCCTGCTTGCGGCAAGGGGGCGCGATTCCAGGAGCCATGAAACGCGACGAAGAAGCCGCCGCGATACCGCTCCGGGAATTGCTGTCCGGTGTACTTGACCAGGCCGTTCGGCGCCCAATGTCCGGGGAACGCCACCAGCGGCTGCTGAATGTCGTCGCAACGATCGCCTACCGTGCTGCCGTTGCCGCCGTATTCCGGTGCCAGCACGTGACTCTTCAAGTCCTGATCGTAATAGCAGTACGGCCAACCGTAATTGCTGCCACGGTCGATGCGGACCAGGATCTCCGCCGGCTTTTCAGCGTTCTCGCGTTCGTCGAAATGTTCACCCCAGTTGGATGCCAGATTATCGCGGCCATGTTGCGCGCCGTAGAGCTGACCATCGGCAAAATGCAGGGCGACGACGTTACGCAGACCGCTCGCGAAGCGCGCCTTCGCAGTCTGACGCTGATTTTTCCGATTCGCATCGAAGCGCCAGACACCAGCCCGCGTTTCCAGCTCCGTACATGGATCGTGGCCGGGCGAAGCAGCCTGGCGGTCGGCAACCTGACAGGCGTTCGTGCGTGACCCGATGTTCACGAACAGGTCGCTGCCACGGCCGAGCGTGATCGACTTGGCTCGATGCCCGCCCACCGGCAGGTCGCGCACGATGGTGTCCACCTGGGTGCTCGCCAGCAGATTTCCTACAGGCAGCCGATAGCGCAAAATGGCATCGTCGGTACCAAACCAGAGATGCGCGCCGCGCAGCGCGATGCCGGTACCGCCATTCTGCCCGAAACGAACGCGCATATCGGCTTTGCCATCGCCCGTCGTGTCGCGCAGGGAAAGAATGCCGCCATCACGCTGGTCCCGGCTGTTGCGCGTCGCCACGAACACATCGCCATTCGGTGCGACCACGATGTGACGCGCGCGCGGCACGCTGTCGGCAAACACCATGGCACAAAAGCCATCCGGCAATTTCAGCCCGGCATTATCCGCAGCGCAGGCAGGCTGGCGCTGAGCGCCAGCGTGGTTGGCACTCACCGCAAATGCGGCGAGCACGAGGGCAAGAATGGAAAGACGTCGCATGACTAATCTCCGCTGACCAGGCCACTGGGAACAAAGGGCGCCTCGAACAACACCGCCGGCTTGCGGTGCGAAAGCACCAGAATCCATTCACGCACCGAGGCCGCGATCACCAGGCAAACGACCAGCATGAATACCGCCGCAACCACCGCATCCAGCTTGTCATTAAAGATGACACGCTGCGCGGCTTCGATGCTGGCGATGCCGGCCGGCAATTGGCCGCTCGCGAGCGCGCCTTCGATCAGGCGTGCGTGCGAGAGAAAGCCCAGGCGTGGATCCGCAGAAAATACCTTCTGCCATCCGGCCGTCAACGTGACTGCGGCCAGCCACACGAGCGGCAGCACCGTCACCCAGGCGAAACGCGCCTTCCCCATCTTGATGATGACGGTGGTGCCTACGCACAGCGCGACCGCGGCCAGCAGCTGATTCGAGATGCCGAACAGCGGCCAGAGTGAATTGATGCCGCCCAGTGGATCGACCACACCCTGATACAGGAAGTAGCCCCAGCCCGCGACGATCAGTGCGCTGGAAAGGACCACGCTCGGATACCACGACGTGCGTCCCATCGGTGCCCAGACATGCGCTGCCAGCTCCTGCAGCATGAACCGGCCGACGCGCGTGCCCGTGTCGATGGTGGTGAGGATGAACAACGCTTCGAACATGATGGCGAAGTGATACCAGAGCGCCGTCAGCGTTTTGCCGCCGAGCGCGCTCGTGAGCCCTGAGAAGATGTGCGCCATGCCAACGGCGAGCGACGGCGCGCCGCCCGTCCGCGCCACGAGACTCTGCTCGCCCATTTGCGCCGCAAGCGCCTGCATGTACTCGGGGGTCACCACGAAGCCGGCCTGGTTCAGCACGTCGGACGCGCCGGCCAGCGCCGCCGGCGTCGTGTTCATGGCGAAGTACACGCCCGGATCGAGCGTGCAGGCCGCGATCATCGCCATGATCCC
>DASTEA010000202.1:0-12459 GCA_035710075.1 Thiobacillus sp. | reverse complement strand
CTTGCAAAAGCAGGGTGCTGGTGCGCTCGGACCAATCTCCGGCGCTATCCTGAATAATTTCACGCAAGCTCACTTCGGCATCCCCGATCTGCGTGAGGAGACCGAAGTTCTGGCCGGCATAGTTGCCTTTCCTGACGTGGTAAATCGTGTTGTCCGGCGTTTTGATCACCGCGTGAACCACCCCTTTCTTGGCCAGCATGCCCACCATTTTCAGGGTTTCCAGCGAGTAGGCCTCAAGCGGCTCTTTCGGCCGACTGAGATCAGGCTGCATGCCGCCTCCACCTGCGGTCGAGAGCTTTCTCGGCTTGAAGGGGTCGGGCAGGTCAAAGGCGTCGTAGGTGAACGGCTCATACACCTTGACCTGGGGCAATGGCTCGATTTTTCCCTGCATGTCGCGGCCGGTCTCGGCAACAAAGGTGTGCAGATCGTCCATGCCGCCGCCGCCGCAACCGGCCAGGCCCAACGCAAAGAATAGAGTGACCAGGCGCTTCATTTTGTGGGCTCCTTGGCTTGCTGTTTACGGGCGATGACTTCTTCGTCGTCCAGATAACGGTAAGTCTTGACGATGGCGTCCATATTCAACACACCGTCCTTGCCAGGCGCCATCGAAATGTTCTGCAGGGTCACGATGCGCGATAGTTTGGAGACGTCGCTGACGAAGGCCGCTACGTCGTGATAACCCCCGGTGACCTTGACGTTGATCGGCGTTTCCGCATAAAACTCAGAAACGGTTTCGGCATCGGGCCGGAACAGGTCGAACTGCAGGCCGCGTCCGAGGCCCGCCTGGTTGACGTCGGTGATCAGCGCATCCATTTCCTGCTTGTTGGGCAACTGTTTCAACAGCGCGCCGAAGGCTTGCTTGATGTCGGCCAGCTGCTTGGTGTAAGCCTCCAGATTGATGGCCTGGTTTTTTTTGGTGGTAAACACGCTGCGCAGTTCGACTTCTTTCTGCTCGGCCACATCCAGCGTTTCCATCCCGCCACGCCAGTCGAACCACCAGCCTGCCGCCACCAGGGCCACACAGAGTAAGGCAAGCGCTGCCAGCTTGCTTGGCAGCGGCCAGTCGGCCAGCGTTTTCAGGTCGAGGTTGCTGATGTCGTCCAGGGTCATGCTTTATCCCCTTTATCTTTTGAGTCGTCCGCCTGCTGGCGAGTCTGCTTGACCGACAGCACAAACTCGTTGGCACGCAGATTGTTCACGGTTGCCGACTTGATTTCGACCAGGCTGGCCGACTCGAACCAGGGCGAGTCATTCAGGCTGCGCATCAGGGTGGAGACGCGCGCGCTCGATTGCGTGTAGCCGCTGATGGTGATGATGTCGTCCACCTGCTTGAAGGACTTGAGGTAAAGGCCGTCGGGCAGCAGACGGATCATCTGGTCGAACAGGTGAACGACTTCGGTGCGATTGGATTGCAGGGTCTCGACGACCTGCTTGCGTTCCAGCAGCGCCTGCGTCTGTTCGCGGATTTTCTTGATTTCGCCAATCTGAAGGTCAAGCTTGACGATTTCCTGTTCGAGGAAGGCATTTCGCTCATCCTGCGCCGACTGGCGCGCGGCGATCACGCTGTGTCCGAGGCCGACGGCGATCACGCCTGCCGCCACGGCAATGCCGAGCAGGATATTGAACTGGCGGCGCCGTGCGGCACGTGCCAGCTCGCGGTGGGGGAGTAGGTTAATGCGGATCATTGGGGGTCAAACCTCCGCATGGCGAGGCCGCAAGCGACAAATAGGGAAGGCGCATCGGCCGTCAATGTCTGAGGCCGGATTTTGGAGCCGACTGCCATGTTGGCAAATGGATTGCCGACCCTGGTCGGCGCGCCGGTGCGCTGTCCGACCACCTCATCGAGGCTGGGGATCATGGCACCGCCACCGGCCAGCAGAATCTGATCGACCTTGCGATACTGGGTGGACGTGGTGAACAGTTGCAGGGCGCGTCCAATTTCCGTCGCCAGGGTTTCGCTGTAGGGCTGCAACACTTCCGTGTCGTAGCTTTCGGGCAGGGTGCCCTTGCGCTTGGCGTTTTCGGCCTCTTCGCTGGTCATGCCGTAGTGGCGCGAAATTTCGTTGTTGAGCTGGTTGCCGCCGAAGCCGTGTTCGCGCAGGTAAACCGACTCGTTGTCGTGGAGGATATTGATGTGCATGTTCTGCGCCCCCACATCGATAATCGCCACAGTCTGCCCGGCGCCGCTGCCAGGCAGCAGGTGGGCAATCTGCTCATACGCGGTTTGCGTGGCGAAGGACTCGACATCCATGATCAGCGCGTTGAGGCCGGCCGCCTCGACTGCGGCTACGCGGTCTTCGACTTTTTCCTTGCGCGCGGCGGCGAGCAGGATTTGCACGTCGTCCGGACTGCCGGGTGATTCGCCGAGCACCTGGAAATCCAGATTCACCTCATCGAGCGAAAAGGGAATGACCTGATTGGCCTCGGCTTCCACCTGGTTTTCCAGGTCGATGCCGCTCAGACTGGCCGGCGCCAGAATCTTTTTGGTGATGACGGACGATGACGGCAGTGCGATCGCAACGTTTTTGACCCGCGTGCCCAGTTTTTTCCAGGCGTTGCGCACCGTGTCTGCCACTTGATCGAGGTTGGTGATGTTGCCGTCCGTCACCGCATCCTTGGGCAAGGGCTCGATGACATAGCGTTCAACTCGCAGCATGCCCTTGCCGGCGTCGGACAGCTCCACCAGCTTGACCGCCGTCGTGCTGATATCGAGCCCGATGATGGGGAGCCCCTTGGCGGCCAGCCAGTCCAGATTGATATTAAGGTGCAAGAGTTTTCCTTTACGCTTCTGTGGGTTGGCGCTTTTTCTTGTTGTTTTTTTTAGATGCTAGCAACAACACACGGTTTTTAACAGTTTTTTTCCCGCCAGACACCGGGAGTTGAACAACTGTACCCAATTTCCAACACCACTAACGCCTATAATCGGCGGAAACTTTAGGCATCACCTGATTGATTCGGCCCGACGGTGTTTGAAACCGGACGGCAGCCTGGTTTACTGTAAAGGCCGCCGGCGCTGCATGGCCGAATCGATGAGCAATTAAAACAGCGGGTTACTGAGACGACCCTGCTGGCCGACCCACGGCAGGACGTGGCAATTGGGCAGTGATGTTTCAAGCATTTCGTACCGTCTCGATATAAGGAATCGGATGTTTTCCAAATGGTGGCATTACGCACTGGCCCTGATTGTCAGCCTCGGCGTGGTCGGAACGGCGCTGGCCGGGCTGGCGGCGGCGCTGATTTACCCCAACCTGCCGCCGCTTGAGGCGCTGACCGACTACAAGCCCAAGCTGCCGCTCCGCGTCTACACGGCCGACGGCGCGCTGATCGGCGAATTCGGCGAGGAACGCCGCGCCTTCATTGCCATCGACAAGGTGCCGGACTACATGAAGCAGGCGATCATCGCCGCCGAGGACGAGCGCTTCTATACCCACGGCGGAGTCGATACCCTCGGCGTGCTGCGCGCGGCCGGGTCGAACCTGCTGTCCGGCGGCGCCAAGGAAGGCGCCTCCACCATCACCATGCAGGTGGCACGCAATTTCTTCCTGTCGAACGAAAAGACGTTCACCCGGAAATTGTCCGAAGCCATGCTGGCGATGAAGATTGAGCACAGTCTGTCGAAGGACAAAATCCTCGAGCTCTACATCAACCAGATCTATCTCGGCCAGCGCGCCTACGGCTTCGAAGCCGCTGCACGCACCTATTTCGGCAAGCCGATGCACGAACTGTCGCTGGCCGAATTCGCCATGCTGGCAGGGCTGCCCAAGGCGCCGTCGCGCTACAATCCGGTGGTCAATT
The DNA here is from genome assembly GCA_035710075.1 of Thiobacillus sp. GTDB lineage: Bacteria > Pseudomonadota > Gammaproteobacteria > Burkholderiales > Thiobacillaceae > Thiobacillus. The sequence goes on along the minus strand of DASTEA010000202.1, from coordinate 8,664 downwards.
TCTCGCGCGCCAAGGCACGCCAGGAATACGTGCTGGGACGGATGCGCACGCTCAAGTTCATCGATCAGCCGACCTGGCAAGCCGCCATCAAACAGAAACTGGTGATCCGCCAGGCGCGCCGGCAGGCCGACGTCAGCGCCGACTACGCCGCCGAAATGGTGCGCCAGGTCCTGTTCGAAAAATACGGCGAATCCATCTACAGTTCGGGCTACAAGGTCATCACCACGCTGCAGCGCACCCGGCAAGCCGCCGCCAACCGCGCGGTGTGGCAGGGCATTGCCGATTACGACCTGCGCTATGGCTATCGCGGACCGGAAAAGCAGATCAGCCTGCCCGCCGACAAGACGCAACGCGAAGCGGTCATTGCCAGCGCACTGGAAGAGCTCGCACCGGTGAGCGACATGCAGCCTGCGGTGGTATTGAGTGCCACCCCGAAACTCATCCGCGCGCAACTCCATGACGGCACGGTCGTCGACATTTCGGGCAATTCGCTCAAGTGGGTGGCGAACTGGGTCGCCGGCAAGAAGGGACGGCAGCTTGCCCCCGGCGCGGTGGTGCGCGTGCAGGCCATCGGCAGCAAGCCGCAATGGCGGCTGGCGCAACTGCCCGAGGTGGAGGCGGCGCTCGTCGCCCTGAACCCGAAGAACGGCGCCATCACCGCACTTGTCGGCGGGTTTGACTTCAACCGCAACAAGTTCAACCGCGTGACGCAAGCCTGGCGGCAGCCGGGATCGAGCTTCAAGCCGTTCATCTATTCTGCTGCGCTGGAAAAAGGCTACACCCCGGCCACCATCATCGACGATGCACCGCTGACGCTGGCTGCCGAAGAAGCCGGCGGCACTGCCTGGGAACCCAAAAACTACGACGGCAGCGCCAGCGGTCCGGTACGCATGCGCACGGCGCTGACCAAGTCGCTCAACCTGGTCTCGGTGCGCATTTTGCAGGGCATCGGCCCGCATTACGCACGCGACTATATCCGCCGCTTCGGCTTCGACCCGGCGCGCCATCCGCCTTTCCTCACCATGGCGCTGGGCGCGGGCAGCGTCACCCCGCTGCAGATGGCGGCCGCCTACGGTGTGTTCGCCAATGGCGGCTTCAGCGTCAATCCCTATCTGATCGACAAGGTGTTCGACAAGGACGGGCGCCTGCTGATGCAGGCCAGCCCGCAGCAAGTCGGCGGCAACGCCCCGCGCGTGATCGACCCGCGCAATGCTTGGCTGATGACCAACATGATGCAGGATGTGGTGCGCTACGGCACCGCCGCGCGCGTCGGGCAGATGGGGCGCAGCGACCTTGCCGGCAAGACCGGCACCACCAACGACGCCCACGATACCTGGTTCGCCGGTTACAGCCCCGACCTGGTGACGATTACCTGGATGGGCTACGACCAGCCGCGCTCGCTCGGGCGGCGCGAGACGGGTTCGCAATCCGCGCTGCCGATCTGGATGAACTTCATGGGAACGGCGCTCAAAGGCGTACCGCAAAAAGGCTGGGCGATGCCCGCCGGCATTGTCAGCGTAAAAATCAACCCGGCCACCGGCACCCGCCCGTCCGACACGGTGTGGGACACATTGCTGGGCGACACACTTGGCATCGAGACGCCCAGCATGGTGGAACATTTCTATCAGGAGTTTCCGCCGCCTGCTGCACCTGAAGCCGGCTGGGGCAATGACCCGGACGTCTCCGACGAGCCCGCAGCGCCGGTCGACCCAGCGACCGCCACTCCCGGAATGCCACTATGAAGAATCAGGACATGCGCCGCCGCATCGCGCACGCAGCGGCGCGCATACTGGCCGAAGACGGCAGCCTCGACTACGGCAGCGCCAAGCGCAAGGCGGCACGCCAGCTGGGTGCGCCCGACAGCGGCAGCCTGCCCGACAATCAGCAGATCGAGGAGGCCTTGCGCAGCTATCAGGCGCTCTATCACGCGGATGAAACGCACGAGCAACTGGCGCTGTTGCGGCGGGTGGCCATTGAATACATGGAACAGCTGGCCGATTTCGACCCCCACCTGACCGGCTCGGTGCTCAACGGCACGGCAGGCCGCCACACCGGCGTCACCCTGCAATTGTTTACCGACCAGCAAAAGGAGGTCGAATTCCTCTTGATGCGCTTGACCACGCCTTACCAGGCCGCCGAACATCGCGCAGCGGAAGCCCCCGGGCGGATATATCCCCGCTTTGTCATTGACGATCCGCGCGCAACGGTCGAGCTCATCGTCTACCCGGCCGCCGAATTGCGTGGCATGAAACGCCTGCAAGCCGACGGCAGCCCGCGGCGCGTGCGCCTGCCACAGGCGCGAGCCCTGACGTGACCGCCCATGGCAACCCGCTCTGGCATGGAAGCTGCTGATGGGCATAGACCGTGTTCTTGATGAGTAAACGGCCGTGATCCGATTTTTCAGACACTATGTGCCCCTGAATTTGCTGCTTCTGGTGCTGATCGAAGCGCTCATCCTCGGCGGTGCCATCTATGCGGGAGTCAGCGCACGCTTCCTCGACAGCAATGTGATTCCGGATGACCTCCAGCCGCTGCTGCCCAAGGCTCTGACTTTCACCCTTGTCATGCTGGGATTGATGACGGCCAGCGGCCTCTATGATCTGGAATGGCAGGGGGGCGTTCGCACGCTGCTGCAACGCCTGGGCCTGAGTTTCATGCTCGGCCTGGTAACGATGAGCCTGCTGTTTTATTTCTTTCCCATCCTGCTGTTCGGGCGCGGCGCCTTTCTGCTGTCATTCGGCCTGGCGCTGCTGGGCATCCTGCTCAGCCGCGCACTGTTCATCCGCTGGGCGCGGGCGGGCGCGTTCAAAACCCGCGCCATGGTCATCGGCGCTGGCAGCCGCGCCGCCCACATCGAAACGTTGCTGGCCAAACGCGGCCAGGCCAGCAATATTCAGGTGCTCGGCTACCTGCCGCTGGGCGGCAGTCACCATTTCGTCGGCCCTGACCGCATTCTCGACACCCAGGAGAGCCTGCCCGAGCTGGCGGCGCGCCTGCAAGTCAGTGAAATCATCCTCGCCGTGCGCGACCGCCGCGGCGGCGGCCTGCCCGTGCAGGAGTTGCTCAAGTGCAAGCTGCGCGGGATCCGCATCCTCGAGCTGTCCAGCTTTTTCGAGCGGGAAAACGGCCACTTGCAACTGGACTCGATGAACCCCAGCTGGATGATCCTCGCCGAGGGCTTTCACCAGGGCATGCTGCGCGACACCATCAAGCGGCTGTTCGACCTGGTGGTCAGTGCGGCCGTGCTGGCAGTCAGCCTGCCCGTGATGGTGCTGACCGCATTGCTGATCAAGCTGGAAAGCTCAGGCCCCGTGCTGTACCGCCAGGAGCGGGTCGGCCAGGGCGGTCGCAACTTCACCATCCTCAAGTTCCGCAGCATGTGCGTCGACGCCGAGAAGGACGGCAAACCGCGCTGGGCCCGGCAGAACGACAGCCGTGTCACGCTCACCGGGCGCTTCATCCGGCGCACCCGCATCGACGAGCTGCCGCAGGTCTTCAACGTTTTTTTCGGCGACATGAGCTTCGTCGGCCCACGCCCGGAACGCCCCTATTTCGTGCAGGACCTGACCCAGAAAATTCCCTATTACGGCGTGCGTCACACCGTGAAGCCCGGCATCACCGGCTGGGCGCAGGTGCGTTACGCTTATGGCGCGACCGACGAAGACGCCATGCACAAGCTGCAATACGACCTCTATTACGTCAAGAATCACAGCCTGTTTCTCGATCTCATGATCCTGTTCCAGACCGCACAGGTGGTGTTGTGGGGAAAGGGCGCGCGCTGAGCGCGCGCCTTAAAGCCGGTCATGCCCGACACTCTGCTCCTGCTCGCCGCCGTCGGTTATGGCCTGGCGGCGTTGGCCTATCTGGGGCTGTCCGGCCTCGTTGTCGCCAGTTGGCGGCAGCGTCCGCAGGGCCGTCTGCTGGTGCTCGCCACCGGGCTCAGCGCCGCTTGGGGCGCCCTGTCGGCGCTGACCGCCTGGGGGATGTTGCCGCCCCGGCTGGAGTTCGCTGCCGAAGTCGCGCGCAACGGCGCCTGGCTGGCGCTGCTGCTCTATATCCTGCGGCAACGCCTGCCATCTGGCGCCACCCTGCCCGCGCCGCTGCGTTTTGTCCGCGCCCTCGCTGGCGCGCTGGTCGTCGGCCTGCTGCTCGCCAGCGTCATGCCCGTCATCGCGCCCGCCCAGCCGGTACTGGCGAGATGGGCAGGCAATCTGGGGCTGGGGCTGGTGCTGCTCACCGTGATGGGGCTGGTGCTGGTCGAGCAGGTGTACCGCAGCACCCGCCCGGAAGACCGCTGGGCAATCAAGTTTCTCTGCCTCGGGCTCGGCGGGCTGTTCGTCTACGATTTTTACCTCTACGCCAACGCCGCGCTGTTCAACGCACTGGACGCCCAGGTATGGGCGGCGCGCGGCTACGTCGCAGCACTGGTGACGCCGCTGATTGCGGTCTCCGCCGCGCGCAATCCGGATTGGGCGGCACCGGTCGGGCTGTCGCGCAGCATGGCGTTCCACACCGCCAGCCTGCTGGGGGCAGGAATCTATTTGCTGCTGATGGCAGGCGCCGGCTACTACCTGCGCCTGTTCGGCGGCGAATGGGGCGACGTGGTGCAGACCGTTTTCATCTTCGCCGCCGCTATGCTGCTGGTGCTGCTGATGTTTTCCGGCACCCTGCGCGCGCGGCTGCGGGTGTTCCTGTCCAAACATTTTTTCAGCTACCACTACGACTACCGGAAAGAATGGCTCAGCTTCACCCGCGCCCTCACCGAAGGCCGGCCCGGCGAACAGCTGTGCGAACGCGCCGTCGAAGCGCTGGCCCGCCTGCTCGAAAGCCCCGGCGGCGCACTGTGGATGCTTGAAGGCAATGCGGGCTACCAACGCGCCAGCCACTGGAACTGGGGCGACCTCAACGGCACCGAGCCGGCCGATTCCCCCTTCGTCAAATGGCTCGCCGACAAGCAATGGGTGGTCGATCTGGACGAAATGAAAACCCGTCGCGACCTGTATGGCGACCTCGATATCCCCCCCTGGATTCAGCGCGCCGACGATGCCTGGCTGGTGGTGCCGCTGATGCTGCACGACGAACTGCTCGGCTTTGTCGTACTGAAGCATTCCTTGGGCAAGGTCAGCTTCAACTGGGAAGTCAGCGACCTGCTCAAGGTGGCGGCGCGCCAGGCGGCCGCGCACCTGGCCCAGATGCGCGCCTCCGACCAGCTCATCGTGGCGCGCCAGTTCGAATCGTTCAACCGCACCACCACCTTCGTCATCCACGACCTGAAGAATCTCATTGCCCAGCTGTCCCTGTTGCTGGCCAACGCCGAAAAGCACCAGCACAATCCCGAGTTCCAGGCCGACATGCTGGGCACCGTGGAAAACGCGGTCGCCCGCATGAATAAGGTGCTCGCGCAGTTGCGCCGCAGCAGCGATGAGACGCGCACCCAGTCGGTGCCACTGGCGGACCTCCTGAATGAAGCGGCCGTCAGCAAGCAGGCCTTCAAGCTGCGTCCCGCCCTCGATCTGCCGCCGCCCACCCTGCGCGTGCGCGCCGAGCGCGAGCGCCTCACCCGCGCCATCGGCCATTTGCTGCAAAATGCGCTGGAAGCCACCCCGCCGAGCGGCCAGGTCACACTGCACGGTTTCGAGGAATCCGGGCAGGCCGTTGTCGAAATCACCGACAGCGGCAGCGGAATGGACGAGGAATTCATCCGCACCCGGCTGTTTCAGCCGTTCGATTCGACCAAGGGGGCAGGCATGGGGATCGGCGCGTACGAGTGCCGCGAAACCGTCCGCGCGCTCGGCGGACAACTGGAAGTGGACAGCACGCCGGGGCGCGGCACCCGCTTCCGCCTCAGCCTGCCGCTGGATAATAATTGAGTTGCTGGAGGTGACGCCGCATGAGCGACGCTAAACAAAAGATTCTGCTGGTGGAAGACGATCCGGGGCTGCAAAAGCAGCTCAAATGGAGCCTGGCGGATTACGAACTGGTGATGGCTGCCGACCGCGACAGCGCCATCGCCCAGCTGCGTCGCCACGAACCGGCCGTGGTGCTGCTCGACCTCGGCCTGCCGCCCGACGCGGACGGCGCGACCGAAGGCCTGGCCACGCTGCAACAGGTCCTGTCGCTTGCCCCTGCCACCAAGGTCATCGTCGTCACCGGCAACCTCGATCGCAGCAATGCGGTGAAAGCCATCCAACTCGGCGCCTACGACTTTTTCCAGAAACCCTTCGATCCCGACGTGCTGGCGTTGATGATCGCCCGCGCGCTGCACGTCCACGCGCTGGAAATCGAAAACCGCCTGCTGGCCGCCAGGCAGCACGGCTCCGCCCTGCAGGGGCTGATCACCAGCAGCGAGCCGATGCTCAAGGTGTGCCGCACCGTGGAAAAAGTCGCCCCGGCCAACGTAACGGTGTTGTTGCTGGGCGAATCCGGCACCGGCAAGGAGGTGCTGGCGCGCGGTGTGCATGAATTGTCGCCGCGCGCCGGCAACCGCTTTGTCGCCATCAACTGCGCGGCGATCCCTGACACCCTGCTGGAATCCGAACTGTTTGGCTATGAAAAAGGCGCGTTCACCGGCGCCGCCAAGCAGACCATCGGCCGCATCGAATACGCCAACGAGGGCACCCTCTTTCTCGATGAAATCGGCGACCTGCCGATGCCGCTGCAGGCCAAACTGCTGCGCTTCCTGCAGGAACGCGTGATCGAACGCCTGGGCGGGCGCGGTGAAGTCCCGGTCGACGTGCGTGTCGTCTGCGCCACCCACCGCGATCTCGCCGGCATGATCCGCGAAGGCAGCTTCCGCGAAGACCTGTACTACCGGCTGTCCGAAATCACGGTGAAAATTCCGCCGCTGCGCGAACGCCCCGGCGACGCCATCCTGCTGGCACAGGCCTTCCTCGAACGCTACGCACGCGAGCTGGGGCGCAACCTCCGCGGCTTCACCGCCGATGCGCTGAGCGCGCTCGAAGCCCACGCCTGGCCCGGCAACGTGCGTGAAATGGAAAACCTGGTCAAGCGCGCCACCATCATGGCCGACGGCAACCAGATCACCGCGGCCGACCTCGGCCTCGACGCCGGCCAGGCCGAGGTGCTGCCCTTCAACCTGCGGCAGGCGCGCGAACATGCCGAGCGCCTGGCCGTCAGCCGCGCACTTACCCACAGCGACGGCAACATCGCCCAGGCCGCCGAACTGCTCGGCGTCACCCGGCCCACGCTGTATGATCTGATGGCGAAAATCGGCATGAAATAACCCTGCATAATTTGCCTACACTCTGATCCAACCGTACTGGAGACCCTCATGCCCATCTTCATCCACGTGCCCCGGCTGCTGCCGGCCCTGGTGCTCGGTGCCAGCCTGCTGACCGCCTGTGGTGGAAAAGACAGCGCCACCCTGGTGACCGAAGCCAGGGCGATGCTCGCGGCGGGGGATTACAAGGCGGCGATGATCCATTTGAAAAACGCCGTGGCTGAAGACGAGAAAAACGCCGAGGCACGCTACGAACTGGGCAGGCTCTACCTCGACCAGCTCGACCTGGCGAGCGCCGAGAAGGAGTTCCGGCGCGCCCGCGAGGCCGGTTATGCAGCGAGCGCCGTCAACCCGCTGATCGCGCGGGCGCTGCTGGGGCAGCGCGACTACCAGCGCCTGCTGGACGAACTGCCCGCCCCTCCCGACAGCGACCCCGACGCCGCCACCCTGCAAGCCTTGCGCGCCACGGCAGAACTCGGACTGGGACACAAGGAGGACGCACGCCAGATTTTGCAGCGTGCGCTACAGGCCGCGCCCGACAATGCCGAGGTTCATCTGGCGCTGGCGAAGCTGGCACTTGTCGACGGCGATGCCACCAAGGCCATGCTCGAACTCGAGCAGGCTTTGCAGTTCGACCCCAAACACCGTGACAGCCTGTTGCTGAAGGGCGATCTGCTGAGCGCCACCGGGAAGCCCGCCGAAGCCGCTGCGGTCTACCGCCAGGTTCTTCAGATCGCCCCCCGGCATACCAATGCCCGACTGGCACTGGCGGGCGTCGCCATCGCCGGCAACAAGCTGGCCGACGCTCGCCGCGAAGTCGACGCTGCCTTGAAGATCGCGCCCAACAATCTTCAGGCGCGCTACATGGAAGCCCTGATCGACTTCCGCGAAGGGAAAACCGAGCGTGCGCGCGACCGTCTGGCCGCCGTGCTGAAAGCCGCTCCCGGTTTCGTGCCCGCGCTGCTGTTGGGCGGCTCGATCGAATACGCACTCGGCAACCTGCAAACAGCCGAGGCATATCTCAACAAGGTGGCCAAGGCCGCGCCGAACAACCCGTATGCGTGGCGCCTGCTGGCGGCCACGCAATTGCGCCTGGGCCGCCCGGACGATGCTGCGCGCACGCTCAGAGCGCTCGATCCGGAACACTCGAACGATGTTGGCGTGAATGTTGTCGCCGGCGAAATCGCCCTGGCGAAAAAAGAGTGGGCCAAAGCTTCGGCGCATTTCGAGAAAGCCGCCCAGACCAGTCCCGAGAGCGCCGCCATTCGCACCGAGCTCGGCATCGCGCGCATGGCGCAGGGCGACGAGCGAGCCATGGATGACCTGCTGGCCGCTTCCAATATGGAAGGCGGCGGCGGCCGCGCCGATGCACTTCTCATCCTCAGCCAACTCAGGAATCAGCAATACGATGCAGCTCTCGCCAG
>DASTEA010000201.1:0-4474 GCA_035710075.1 Thiobacillus sp. | reverse complement strand
TACTGCAGAAAATACCTGTCGACGCCGGAAGCCTTGCTTTCCTATGTGCGTTGGGACCAACCCCACACGCTGTCGGTATTGAAACAATCACCGGTCAACATGAAGCTCATCATGGGGGACGCCGACGACATGCTCGGACACGGCTGGCTCAAAGCACTGAAGCATATCCAGACACCCTTGGTGACCGTCAAGAACGCCAACCATTTCATGGATGGCGCACATGAATTTGACCTGCTGGATCACACCCTCAAGTCCATGGACCTCCTCAATAGACCCTGACTATGAAACGGCCTAAATCCTTCTCCATCAAACAGATCGCGTTCGCTTTCATCGCCGGTCTGCTGGTCCTGTTGGGTTTGATCGGCGGCTTTGCCGTCTATCAAACACAAGCCGTCACGCGCAGCCTGGAGCAACACAACCAGGGCGCGGCGCGCTCCGAACTCGCTGCCGCCGTCGAACGGCTGTTGAGCCAGGCCGAAGAGCAGGCCGCCAATCTGGCGCGCTGGGATGAAACCCGGCAACAACTGGTACTGCCCGAGTACTACACCTACTGGCGGGACCAGCGGGTATACGAAAGCGGTATGCTGAACCGCCGCTTTGCGCGAACGGCTTTGTATAAATCAGGCGCGCTGCTTGCCCCCAGTACGGAAAAAAGCAGTTTGCCCGCGAAGCTGCCGGCCACCGTGTCGCCGCACCAGGCATCCAGCTGGCTGGCCATCGAAGCAGGCACGATTGCGCTCTATCACGCATTTCCGGTTTATAGCGATGAGAACCTGCAAGCCTTGCTTGGCCACGGCCTGATACGGCTTGATTTCATGACTGCGCTGAAGCGCCAGCAAGGGTTTTATTCCACGGATATGGCCAGCATCAAACTGGCGCTCAGGCCAGGCGAAGCACTGGCCGCGTCGGAACTGTTTTCGCGCTTGAGTTTCGTTGCCCGCCCCGACCCCGACCAGCTCCGCTTCCAGGGGATTCTGTCGCGCACCCTGCTCGCGCTGTTTGTGCTGCTGGTGGTCTCGGCGCTGTTGGGCTTCATGGCGTACAGCCTTCTGCTGATGCGCCCGTTGCGGCGGCTCTCGGACGACATTGACGCGATGCAGCACGACCGCTTCAGCGACAACCCGGCACGCTCGAAGCCCATGCGCATTGTCGAACTGGAAAACATCCGCCGTTCGCTGCATGACTACCAGCGGCAATTACGCAAGCTGTACGGATCACTGAAGCACCAGAATCGCGAGTTCCACTCGCAGGCGCGCCAGGATCCGCTCACCGGCTGCCACAACCGGCGCGCCTACGAAGAAGACTGGGAACACACCCGCCAGAAACTGAGAACCGCGCCGCAGGGCGTGGCCTTCCTGCTGTTCGATTGCGACCGTTTCAAGACCATCAACGACACCTACGGCCATGCCACGGGCGACCAGGTGCTTACCCTCATCGCCGAGGCGCTGGGGACGGCGTTGCGCGCCAATGATCGCCTGTATCGGCTGGGCGGCGACGAATTCGCCGCCTTCCTGTCGCGCACCACGCCCACGCAGGCCAAGCAGGTCGCCCAGCGCTGCCAGCGCCTGATCGATGAGTCCGGGTTTGCCGATCTGGGGATCAACGAGCCGGTCGGCATCAGCATCGGCATCGCCTTCTGCGCACCCGACCAGCTTGAGCACCTCGACGAGCTGCCCAAACAGGCCGACATCGCCATGTATACCGCCAAGCAGCCGGGGCGCGACCGCATCGCGCTGTATGGGGAGGACACCGAGCGGGCCGCGCAGGCACTGGTCGCCAGCCGCGAGACCAATGCGCTGTTCCAGGCGCTGGCCACATCCGGCATGGTCGAGCTGCACTACCAGCCGATCCATGGCCTGCCCGGACACAAGGTGGCGTATTACGAGGCGCTGGCGCGCATCCGCTACAACGGCGAACTCATCATGCCGGATGAGTTCCTGCCGGTCATCAGCAGCCGTCGCCTGGAAACCGAATTCGATCTGGCGGTGCTGCGTCAAGTTGACGCTGACCTGTCGTCGCAGCAGTTGCCGCCGGGTAGCGGCGTCTCGATCAACCTGTCGGCACAGAGCATTTCACGCCCGGAAGTGGTGTCGTATCTCGTGGAGCTGTCGCGCCACAATGTGCGCCATCCCTTGATGCTGGAGATCACGGAAATCTCGCTCATCACACAGATGGCCGAAATGCGCACCTATCTCGACTTGCTGCGCAGCGTGCATTACCGCATCGCCATGGACGACTTCGGCACCGGGCATTCGCCGCTGCTCCATCTGGTCGACCTGCCGGTCGATGTGGTCAAGTTCGACATTTCGCTGGTGAACAAGCTGGCGCAGGACGATCGCGCCGGCCAGGTGGTGGCCGATTTCGCCCGCATGATGAACGATGCCGGCTACGCGCTGGTGGCCGAAGGGGTGGAGACCGCGACGGTGCTGCACAAGGTCGAAAACCTGGGCTTTTCCCACGTGCAGGGCAATTTGCTGGGGCGGCCCGTTCCGCTGGCGCAGCTGGCCGCCAGCCTCGCCGCCAAGCGCGCCGGTGTCACGTATATTGCCTGATGCTGATCGTCAGTGCTTGCCCGAGCGCCAGATGGAAAAAATGATCCACACGCTGTTGAAAAACGCGATCAGGAATCCCAGCAGACCGAACAAAGGCAGGCCGAATAGCTGAGGCCCGCCCTCCACCGTCATGATGATGCTGGAGCCGATCACCAGCGAGGCGGTCAAGATGCCCATGGTCAGCCGGTTGCTGGCACTGTCCAGCTGGTGGCCAAAATGATCCAGCCGTTTCAGGTCAAGATCGATCTTCACCCTCCCCCGCCGAATATCCCGCAGCAGGTGCCGTACGTCGCGCGGCACATCGGCCAAAACGTCCAGCGTCTCGCGCATGCTCTTGCGCCCGCGCGCCAGCAGGGCCTTCGGCGTGTAGCGCTGCTGGATGATCCGTTCCACGAACGGCGTCACGTGGTCGATCATGTGAAATTCGGGGTCGAGCTGCTGCCCCAGCCCTTCCAGCGTGATCAGCGTCTTGAACAGCAGGGTCAGGTCGGCCGGCAGCACCAGGTTGTTTTCGCGCATCAGGGCCGTGATGTCATTCAGCAGCGCGCCGATTTTCACGTCCTTGAGTTGCAGGTCGTCGTAGTTCTGCAGCAGCTCCGTGACGTCGTAACTCAGGCGGTCCTCATCGCTCACCGATTCGCCGCTCCAGTCGAGCAGCACCTGCAGCAGGGCCTGCTCGTCCTTGAGCGTCAGGGCATGCAGCATGTCGACAATCTGGTTGCGGCGGAGATGGGTCAGCATCCCCACCATGCCGAAGTCGATGATGCCGATGCGGTTATCCGGCAGGAACAGCATATTGCCGGGGTGGGGATCGGCATGGAAAAAACCGTGTTCCAGCACCATGCGCAGCACCGCATCGGCACCGCGCGTCGCCAGCAGCTTGGGGTCGAGTCCGCTGGCGCGCAGCTTGTCCGGCGCCACGCCCGCCAGGCCGACGATTTCTTCCTGCACATTGACGCGGTCATTGGTGAATTCCCAATACACCCGGGGGATCTTCACCAGCGGGTCGTCGGCAAAGTGGCGTGCGAACTGGTCGATGTTGCGCGCCTCCCTGGCCAGGTCGAGCTCGCGCATCAATGAGCGACGGAACTGCGAGACGATTTGCACCGGGTCGTAGCGCCGGGAATCCGGTACTTCGCTTTCCAGCAATTTGGCGACGTGTTCCAGAATGCGCAGGTCGGCCCGGATTACCCCCTCGATGCCGGGGCGGCGGATCTTGACGACGACCGGCGTGCCTTCCTTGAGGGTGGCGCGGTGCACCTGCGCGATGGACGCTGCAGCCAGCGGCTGCGGGTTGAATTCGGCAAACACCTCGCCGGGCTCACCCTTGATGGCGGCCACCAGGTCGGGGTACAGCATGTCGTAGGGCACCGCCGGCACCTGGCTGTGCAGCTTCTCGAATTCAGTGATCCAGTGCGGCGGAAACATGTCGACCCGCGTTGCCAGCAGTTGTCCCAGCTTGACGAAAGTCGGGCCCAGCTCTTCCAGTGCACGGCGGATGCGCACCGGCGCGTCGAGCTGGCTGATTTCGCTGGTGCTGTGCCAGTGCAGCACCCGTCCGGCGCGTTCCAGAACGCCGCTGATGCCCAGGGCGCGCACCAGATCGCCCCAGCCATAGCGAATCATCACCGAGGCGATTTCATGCAATCGCGGCAGGTCGCGCACGACCGAAATGGTTTCCCAGAGCATCGTTTATTGGTTTTGGAATCGGTAACGCTAGGAGTGTACCCGCAAGGGGCACGCCGGATTCGTAAGCCGCTAAAGCGGCAACGACTCCGCTGTAGCCGCTAGCGGTTCGCCGGCAGCGTTTGCGCTGCTGGACTTTGCGCGGTCAGGCGCGGCATCTCAAGCAACGGCCGCGATCAGGAACGCAGGCGTTCGCTCTGTCGTTTGAGCGATTCGGACAGCGCCGCCAGAATGCC
>DASTEA010000200.1:0-2629 GCA_035710075.1 Thiobacillus sp. | reverse complement strand
ATGCCGCAGCGCCTCGATCAGCATCCGCCGCCGTTTGGGGTTGTCGAGCAGGTCGTCTTCCAGATAGGGATTGCGCCGCACCACCCAGATGTCGCCCAGCACCTCGAACAGCATGCGCGCCGAGCGTCCCGTTTTGCGCTCGGCACGCAGGGTGTTGAGCACGTCCCAGGCGCCCGCGCCGAGCAGGCGGATGACGATTTCGCGGTCGGAAAACGAGGTGTAGTTGTAGGGGATCTCGCGTAGGCGTGCGGTCATGCTGGGTTGTGTCCGGCGTCGCCTGGGCGATGCCGAATTCATCTGCTTCAAAGCGGGTATTTTACGGGATATGGGCGCAAGCCGTGAGCCGCTGCAACCGCCGGCTAGGATTACCTGGACAGGCGCCGGATTACGGTCACAACGCTCAAAACCAGCCCGCCTGCGACGACGCCCGTCAGCGCATCAATCAACAGCGGGGCGAGCACAGCCAGCAGGCCGCCGATGGCTGGCAGGGCTTGCGCGGCATGGGTGGCGGCGAGGACGAGATCGTGCGTGCCCGGTATGCCGTGGACCAGGATGCTGCCGCCGACCAGGAACATCGCTGCGGTGCCCACCACCGTGAGGGTTTTCATCAGGTAGGGCGCGGCGCGCAGAATGCCGCGCCCGAGGCCGCGCTGCAGCCGGGCGAAGCCCGCGCCCGGCCGCAAGCTGAGGTAAAGCCCGCCGTCGTCGAGCTTGACGATGCCGGCAACCAGACCGTACACGCCGATGGTCATCAGGATGGCGATGCCGGCAAGCACGGCGATCTGCATGCCGAACGACGCGGCCGCGACCGTGCCCAGCGTGATGACGATGATTTCGGCCGACAGGATGAAATCGGTGCGGATCGCGCCGCGGATCTTGTCGCGTTCAAGTGCCACCAGATCGACCGCCGGGCCGGCCAGGGCCCGGGCGAGTTCGGCGCGATGGGCGTCAAGTTCCTGGCGATGCAGGAACTTGTGCGCCAGTTTTTCGAAGCCCTCGAAGCACAGGAATGCGCCGCCCAGCATGAGCAGTGGCGTGATCGCCCATGGCACCAAGGCACTGATGGCGAGCGCGGCGGGAACCAGGATGAGCTTGTTCCTGAACGACCCCTTGGCCACAGCCCACACCACCGGCAACTCGCGCTCGGCCTTCACCCCGGCGACCTGCTGGGCGTTCAGGGCCAGGTCGTCGCCGAGCACGCCGGTGGTTTTCTTGGCGGCGACCTTGGTCATCACCGACACATCGTCGAGGATGGTGGCGATGTCGTCGAGCAGGGCGAGCAGGCTGCTTCCGGCCATTTAAGCTCGGTTCAGTCGCCGAGCTGGATCTGCCCGGCTTTTTCGGCCGCAGCGAAATCCAGCATTTTCTGGATCGACAGCCGGGCGCGGGCGCGGATGGACTCCTCGATATGGATTTCGTTGCCGCCGTTCTCCAGCACGGCGGCAAGTTTTCTCAGGCCGTTCATCGCCATCCACGGGCAGTGCGCGCACGAGACGCAGGTGGCGCCTTCGCCCGCGGTCGGCGCTTCCAGCAGGATCTTGCCGGGCGCGGCGGCGTGCATCTTGTGAAAAATGCCGTTATCGGTGGCGACGATGAACTCGGGATTGGGCAGGGTGCGCACCGCCTCGATCAGTTGCGTGGTCGAACCGACGACATCGGCCAGTGCGATCACCGCTTGCGGCGACTCGGGGTGCACCAGCACCGCAGCGCTGGGGTGCTCGGCGCGCAGCTTTTTCAGCGCCTCGGCCTTGAACGCCTCGTGCACCACGCAGGAGCCCTGCCACAGCAGCATGTCGGCACCGGTGATGCGCTGCACGTATTCGCCCAGATGGCGGTCCGGTGCCCACAACAGCTTGTGGCCCTGCCGGTGCAGGTATTTGACGATCTTGGCGGCGATGCCGGAGGTGACGACCCAGTCGGCGCGTGCCTTGACCGCAGCGCTGGTGTTGGCGTAGACGACCGACACGCGGTCCGGATGGGCGTCGCAAAACGCCGCGAACTCGTCCGCCGGGCAGGCCAGATCGAGCGAACATTCAGCGCCGAGGTCGGGCATGATGACGCGCTTTTCCGGATTGAGGATCTTGGCGGTCTCACCCATGAACTTGACCCCGGCGACGATCAGTGTCTTCGCCGGATGAGCGTGGCCGAAGCGGGCCATCTCCAGCGAGTCCGACACACAGCCCCCAGTTTCCTCGGCCAGGTCCTGCAGATCGGCGGACGTGTAGTAATGCGCGACCAGCACCGCATCCTGCTGTTTCATCAGCGTCTTGATGCGCGCTTTCAGCGTCGCGCGCTCGGCGTCGTCGAGCACTTCCTCCACCATCGGCGGCGGCTGGATCACGGGTCTGAGCGGAACGGGAAAGGCAAGGCTCATCGGGACGGCTCGGGGGTCAATAAATAGCTGTCAAGTATAGCGCCGCGCGGCAGGCATTTTTACCTGGCGGTGCCCGGGTTCTTCTGGAGCGGGGCGGGGGTTTTGCCTTATCCTTGCGCCCCATGCAGCAGCTCCTTCTCGACATCCGCCCCCCCGCGCAACCGGAACTCGCCCGCTTTGTGGCGGGGCGCAATGTCGAACTGATGGCGCAATTGCAGGCCATGCTCAAGGGCAGCGCGGCCGAGCGCATGGTTT
>DASTEA010000199.1:0-7203 GCA_035710075.1 Thiobacillus sp. | reverse complement strand
GCATCGAACTCGACGAGACGTTCAGCGAGACCGAAGACACGGTCGCCGCATGAAGCTGCTGTTCGTCGTCGATCCACTGGCAGGCCTCAAGCCTTACAAGGACAGCTCGGTCGCAATGATGCGTGCGGCGGTGGCGCGCGGCCATGCCGTGTTCGCCATCGAAGCGCGCCAGCTGCAGGTGCAGGACGGCATCGCCCGGGCCGCCTGCGATGCGCTCGACGTACGCGCCGACAACGACTGGGTTCGCGTCACCCACACCGACGCCTGCGCGTTGAAGGATTTCGACGCCGTGCTGATGCGTGGCGATCCGCCGGTCGATACCGACTACCTGCTCGCCACCCAGCTGCTGAGCATTGCCGAAGCCAACGGCGCGCGGGTGTTGAACCGCCCGGCTGCCTTGCGCGACTTCAACGAGAAGCTGGCGATCCTCAACTTTCCGCAGTTCATCACCCCAACCCTGGTTTCCGCCGATGCCGCGGAGATTGGCGCGTTCCTCGCCGAACACCACGACATCATCGTCAAGCCGCTCACCGAAATGGGCGGCAGCGGCATTTTCCGGCTGACCCTGGCCGACCCCAACCGCAACGTCATCCTGGAAACGCTGACCCAACGCGGCCGCCGCGCCGTCATGGCGCAGCGCTATCTGCCGGAGATCAGCGAGGGCGACAAGCGCATCCTGCTGATCGACGGTGAAATCGTGCCGTGGGCGCTGGCGCGCATCCCCCGGGCCGGCGAGACGCGCGGCAACCTCGCCGCCGGCGGCACCGCGCGCGCGCAGCCACTGACCGCGCGCGACCGCGAAATCGCCGAGACCATCGCGCCGTGGGCGAACGCCAACGGCATCTTTCTCGCCGGCCTCGACGTCATCGGCGACTGCCTCACCGAAATCAACGTCACCAGCCCCACCGGCTTTCAGGAAATCGCTGCGCAGAGCGGGCACGACGTGGCGGCGCAGTTCGTCTCGGCGATCGAGCGCGCATGAAGCTCGCGCGGCACGGTCTTTGGCTCGTGCTGCTGTGGACGCTGGTCGCCTGCAGTCCGCCGCCGCCGGTTCAACAACAATCTTATGTGTTCGGCACCCTGGTCGAAATCACCGTTGTCGACGACCTCGGCTCGCGCGCCACGCCTGCCATTTCTGAAGTGCTCGCACGCTTCGACGACTTGCACCGCACTCTGCATGCCTGGCAGCCGAGCGAACTGTCGCGTCTCAACGCGGCGCTGGCGCGGGGTGAACGCGCCGCGGTCACCCCCGAACTCGCGGCGATGCTGCGCGATGCACAGGGACTCGCGGCGCAATCGGACGAGCTGTTCAATCCGGCCATCGGCGGCCTGATTGCGCTGTGGGGCTTCCACTCCGACGCGCCGCAGGCGCGGGTGCCGGATGCCACCGCGATCACGGGATGGGTCAACCAGCGGCCACGCATGGCCGATCTCGTCATCGAGGACGACACGGTGTCGAGCGCCAATCCGGCGGTGCAGCTCGACCTGGGCGGCTACGCCAAAGGGCGCGCGCTGGACGACGCGGTGGCCATCCTGAAAGCGCACGGCATCGAGAATGCGCTGGTGAACATCGGCGGCAACGTGATCGCACTAGGCGCACACGGCGACCGCCCCTGGCGCGTGGGGATCCAGCATCCGCGCCAGCCGGGGACGCTGGCGACGCTGGACCTGCGCGACGGCGAGGCGATCGGCACCTCGGGCGATTACCAGCGTTATTTCGAGACGGCTGGGCGGCGCTACAGCCATTTGATCGACCCGCGCAGCGGGTGGCCGGCTGCGGGAATGCAGTCGGTCACGGTGCTGGTAAGCGGCAAGCAGGCGGGGACGCGCTCGGACGCGCTGTCGAAACCGCTGTTTATCGACGGCGCGGAGCGGCTGCCAGGCCATGCGTCGCGCCTGGGCGTTGCCGACTATCTGGCGGTGGACTCCGCCGGCCAGATACTCGTCTCCCCTGCGATGAAGGCCCGGCTTCGCTAGAATGTCGTTTTTGGTCTGACATTCCATTCATGATAGGCATCCTCATCGTCGCCCACGGTTCGCTCGCCGACAGTCTGGTCGAGTGCGCCACCCATGTGCTGGGCCAGCGCCCGCGTGCTCTTGCCACGCTCGACTTCATCGGCCACGCCGACCCGGACGAACGGCAGAAGGCCTTGCAGGCCCGGCTGGCCAAACTGGACGAAGGCGACGGCATCTTGGTGTTGACCGACATGTACGGCGCCACCCCCAGCAACACGCTGTGCCGCCTGCTCGAACCGGCGCACATCGAAGGCATCTCCGGCGTCAATCTGCCCATGCTGCTGAAGGCGCTGAACTATCGCGAGCTGCTGCCGCTGCCGCAGCTGATCGAGCGCATCGTCCAGGGCGGGCGCAACAGCATCAACCATATTTCTGAGGCCATGTGCCATGCAGCGACGGGACGTTGAAATCGTCAACAAGCTGGGGCTGCACGCGCGCCCGTCGGCCAGGCTGACCCAGCTGGCGGGCAGGTTCAAGAGCAATGTGTTCATGTCGCGCAATGGGCGCCGCGTCAACGCCAAGAGCATCATGGGCGTGATGATGCTGGCCGCAGCCAAGGGCAGCACCATTACCCTGGAGACCGAAGGCGACGACGAAGTGGAAGCCATCGACGCGCTGGCCGGGCTGATTTCCAGCGGCTTCGGGGAGGAGCGGTGAGCTTCTCCCTGCACGGCATCGGCGTCTCCGGCGGCATCGCCATCGGCTACGCACACCTCACCTCCAACGCGCGCATCGAAGTGCCGCAGTACATGCTCGACCGCAAGTACATCAAGGACGAGCTGGCGCGCTTCGACGAGGCCATTCTCGCCACCCGGGCCGAACTTGAAACCCTGCGCACGCATATTCCGCCCGGCGCGCCGGCCGAGCTGTCGGCGTTTCTCGACATGCATCTGATGTTCCTGGGCGATTCCATGATCGCCGAGGAGCCCAAGCGCCTGATCCGCGAAACCCAGTGCAACGCCGAATGGGCGCTGGCGCAGCAGATGGAGGCGCTGGTGGCGCGCTTCGAGGAAATCGACGACGCCTACCTCAGGAGCCGCCAGGAAGACGTGGTGCAGGTGGTGCAGCGGGTGCTGAAGGCGCTGACCGGCCACCCCAGCCATCTGCCGCTGGATGTCGACTTCGGCCTCGAGCGCATCCTGGTTGCACACGAGCTGTCGCCGGCCGACATGGTCCTGTTCAAGAACGTGCATTTCGCCGCCTTCATCACCGATCTCGGCGGCGCCACCTCGCATACCGCGATCCTGGCACGCAGCATGGGGATGCCGTCGGTGATGGCGCTGCACAATGCGCGCGGCCTGATCCGCGACCACGACCTGCTGATCGTCGACGGCCGCGACGGCGTGGTGATCGTCAATCCGGACGAATCGGTGCTGGCCGAATACCGGTTGCGGCAGAATCAGTGGCGCATCGACACCGACAAGCTGAAGCGCCTGAAGACCAGCAAATCGTCGACGCTCGACGGCACCCCGATCGAGCTGATGGCGAACATCGAATTGCTGAGCGACGTCGATGCGGTGAAGGCCGCCGGCGCGCACGGGATCGGCCTGTTCCGCAGCGAATTCCTGTTCCTCAACCGCAGCGACCTGCCGACCGAAGACGAGCAGTACGAATCCTACAAGGCGGTGGCCGAGGCGCTGGACGGCAAGCCGGTCACCATCCGCACGCTTGATCTGGGCGCGGACAAGCAGGCGCCGTGGGGCCACACCGTGGCCGACAATCCGGCGCTGGGCCTGCGCGCAATCCGGCTATGCCTGGCCGAGCCGGGACTGTTTCAAACCCAGCTGCGCGCGATCCTGCGGGCGTCGATCCACGGCCAGGTGCGCATCCTCATCCCCATGCTGGTGAGCTTCATGGAGTTGCGGCAGACGCTGCAACGCATCGACCAGGCCCGCGACTCCCTGCGCAGGGACGGCCTGAAATTCGACGAAGGCATTCCGATCGGCGGCATGATCGAAGTGCCCGCCGCCGCACTTTCGGCAGGGTTCTTTGCCGAGCAGCTCGATTTTCTGTCGATCGGCACCAACGACCTGATCCAGTACACGTTGGCGATCGACCGCGCCGACGACAGCGTTGCGCATCTGTACGACCCCCTGCATCCTGCGGTGCTCAACCTCATTCAGCACACGCTTCGTGCAGGCGCCAAGGCAGGCAAGCCGGTCGCGGTATGCGGGGAGATGGCGGGCGATCCGCTGTTGACGCGGCTGCTGCTGGGGCTGGGGCTGCGGACATTTTCGATGCAGCCGGCCAGCCTGCTGCAGGTCAAGCAGCAGGTCCTGAAATCCCACCTGGAAGAGTTGACGCCGATGGCGCAGCGGATGCTGAAGAACACCGACCCGGACAGGACGGCGCTGTTATTGAATCGGCTGAACGGCTAAGCGGCGAGCTGCGCGGCAATACGCCCCAGTTCCAGCTTGTCATGGCGCAGATCGCTAATCTCCTGCTTGATCTGCGCCATGCGGCCATGCAGCGTGCCCATGTTCTCCAGAATGCGCTGCAGGTTGGCCAGCCGTGTGTCGAGATACTGCCTGTGCTCGCGGATGCGCGTCACGATGGGGTCGAGCGCGATGCGCAGCCAGCGCTCGGCTTCCACCCGCGCCAGATTGAAAGCCTTGCGTGACTCTTCGGCCAGACCGGCATAAAAACGCCGGATCATGAAACGCTTTTCCAGCATCAAATTGGCCGGATCCTTGCAGAAGGCTTCGGTCTCGTGCGTCAGCGCCTGCAGCCGGTTGCGATAGGCGCCCAGATCGAGGCGCGGCACCTGCATTTGGGGAAGATTGTGCTGACAGTGAAACCGCGTATAGGCCTGCTCCAGCGCATCCAGAATATTGTCCGCCAGCTGGGTCGAATGCTGCAGCCGCTCGACCATCTGCTCGCTCAACTGGCGAATGCCGCCGGTGAGCCCGCGCGTGGTCAGGCTGGATTCCATGACCGCACGTCCCGCCTTGCAAATGACGCTCAGCGTCTCATCCGACAAGTGCGACAGCAGGTGTTCGCCCTGCTTCTGCACCATTTTTCGGGTCGCCCGGAACTGCTCGGCCGTGGCGTCGTAACTGTCTTTTTCCTGCTGCAGGGCGGCGCGCGTCTGCTCGATCAGCTCGCGATTCTTGCCCGACAGCTGACCGAGCTGAATCAGTTCATCACCGCTGCGCTTGAGCCGTGCGGACAGGTCCACCCGGCTTTCGTCGAGCAGCGACGCCACCTCGCTGCTGACCGCATGGCAGAGCATGTCGCGTCGCGCCGGGATCACCTGGTGCGCCAGCAGGTATTCCAGCGACTCGATTCCGGAACGCACGCGCAAGGCGGAATCGCCGCGGATGGTCGCCACCAGCGCTTTCTGCGCCGACACGGCGAATACCCGGCTGCGCGGCAGTTTCAGCACGCGTGCGGTCTCTTCGGCCTGGCGCTCGATGGTGGCCAGCACTTCGGCATCGCTCTTCAATTCGTCCCACAGCATGTCGATCTTGTTCAGCACCGCCACGTGGTAGTTGGAATGGGGATGCACATGCTTCTGCCAGATTTCCAGGTCCGAGCGCGTCACTCCGGTATCGGTCGCCAGCAGATACATCACTGCATGCGCATTGGGGATGACCGACAGGGTGAGTTCGGGCTCGGCTCCCAGCGCGTTGAGTCCGGGTGTGTCCAGAATCGTCAGCCCGGCCTGCAACAGCGGATGCGGATAGTTGACCATGGCATAGCGCCAGGCCGGCACCTCCACCGTGCCGTCTGGGCGCAACTGGTTGCGCTCGCTGGGATCCTCGTCGTCCCACAGCCCGAGCTCGATGGCGTCCACCGCTTTCATGGCCTTGGTTTCGGTGAGTGTCTTCAGGCTTTCCTGCATCTGGCGCGGGTCAGTGGGGTCGAGCAGCACCCGGCACCATTCGATCGGCATGTGCTTCAGCCGCGCCAGTGATTCGCTGCGGCGGCGCGATTCGATCGGCAACAGGCGCAGACAGGGCGCTTCGTTCGCGCTGGCAAACAGCTCTGTGGGGCACATGGTGGTGCGGCCGGCGTCGGAAGGCAGCAGGCGCTGGCCATGGTCGGCAAAAAACAGGGCATTGATGAGTTCGGTCTTGCCGCGCGAGAACTCGGCGACAAAGGCCACCACCAGCTTGTCCTGACGCAGGCTGGAAGCGGTGTCGGCCAGCCGCAGGGTGCGCTCGGCGTCGATGCCATGCTGACGGTCGAGCCAGTCGGCATAGTCGGTGATCGCGGTTGCCAGGCGCATGCGCCGCTCGCTGAAGCCGGCGACTTCCTGTTCCAGGTGGATGCTCATGCTTTGTTGTTCTTCTCGATATCAAGCCAGGGCGTTTCAACCCCGGACACCGCTAAAGTTTTTCTGCCGCCAAGGCCAGCAGATGCGCATTCGCGTTGTTATCGACGGCTGGCGCTGAAATCTTTAATTTCAGCCGCCCGCCATGCTCGCTCACGGCGATTTTCGCCCCCGGCGGCCGTACATGCAGTTCGAGCAGCCAGTCGGCGCCGTCGCGGCGCGTTTGGCGGTTCAGAGGGAACCCAGCAGCGCCCGCTCCAGCGCCAGTACCGGCACCATCAGCACCAGCTGGCACAGGATGAACAGCACCAGCGGCGTCAAGTCGATTTGGGCGACCATGGGGACGATGCGCCGCAACGGGCGCAGGAAGGGTTCGGTCAACGCATACACCACCGGCATCAGCGGCGTATCGGAATTGACCCACGACAGCACTGCACGAACCAGGGTCAGGCCGATGATCAGGTAAACCGTCAGGCTCAACAGCTTCACCGCCGCCAACCCCAGCATCACCGGCCACACCCTGCCGCCCGCCAACGCGAAAGGGAAACCATCCAGCCAGTAGCCGGCCGTCACCACCACCAGTTCGACCAGCCAGGCGAGCACCAGGCATGCCCAGTCGAGGCCCAACAGACCCGGCACCACCCGTCGCAGCGGCTTCACCGCAAAATCGGTGATGGCGACGATGAACTGGGAGAAGGAATTGCGGAACGGCACGCGGAACAGCTGCATCATGAAGCGCAGCAACACCGCGATCACGAACAGGTTGCCCAGCGTCTGGAGCAGGAACTTGAGCGCGCCTTCGATCATGCCAGGCGCCCCAGTTCGTCACCGAGCTCGGCGCTGCGGCGGCTGGCGGCCTCCACCGCCTGGCCGATGGCCGGCTTGACCGCTGCAGCCTCCAGCGCCGCAAT
>DASTEA010000198.1:0-4435 GCA_035710075.1 Thiobacillus sp. | reverse complement strand
CTGCAGCACGTCGAGGAAGGCCAGCTTGAGCGGATTGAGCTGGGTGACAACGTAATCGAACGTCTCCTGCGGATGGTCGTCGCTGATGTCGTTGAACGGCGTCACCGGCGACAGCCGCAGGCCGACCCGATCGTTGCCGATCGCAGCGCACACCGCATCCAGCACTTCCAGCAGCAGGCGCGCGCGGTTTTCCTTGCTGCCGCCATAGGCATCGCTGCGACGGTTGGTGGACGAGCGCAGGAACTGGTCCAGCAGGTAGCCATTGCCGGCATGGATTTCCACCCCGTCAAACCCCGCCGCCATCGCATTGCGCGCGGCCTGGGCGTAGCGTTCGACGAGCGCGGGAATTTCGGAAAGCTCGAGCGCGCGCGGGGTGACGTAATCCTTCAGCGCCTGCCCGGTGAACACCTGGCCCGCCGGGCGGATCGCCGAAGGCGCGACCGGCAGGGCGCCGCCCGGCTGCAGGTCGGGATGCGAAATCCGCCCCACATGCCACAGCTGCAGCGCGATCTTGCCGCCGGCGCCATGCACCGCCGCGGTCACCTGCTTCCAGCCGGCGACCTGCTCAGGCGTATGAATGCCGGGCGTGCGCGGGTAGCCGTGGCCCTCGGCGCAGATCGGCGTCGCCTCGGTCAGGATCAATCCGGCCGACGCGCGCTGGCGGTAGTATTCGGCGATCAGCGGCGTCGGCACATTGCCGGCGCCGGCGCGATTGCGTGTCAGCGAGGACATCACTACGCGATTGGCCAGGTCGATGGCGCCGAAACGGGCGGGTGAGAAAAGATCGGTCACGTTGGAATTCCTTTGGGTTGAGTCGCCGTGCGCAAGCGGGGTGGAAAACGCGTCCGACCTATTTTGAGGCTGCGTTCCGGGATACAAGTTTAAGGCCGGGATTTACTTGTGGCCCCGATACTGGCGACAATCCTGTATACAGCCAATAACGGCCCCCGGCCAAGGAGCAGGAAATATGATCGAGAATCAGGAACGTTTCAGCCGAACGATGGCGCTGTTCGACGCCGCCAATGCGGAAGACCCCAATCAGGACGAAGGACAGCCGAAGGAACTGCTGTATGCCCAGCGCATGTCGGACATGATCGCGCGCTTTGCGCCGGAGGCATCCGAAGCGGCACAACTGGCGGTGCGCGCCCAGCACATCCAGCGCTGGAAGGTGCCGCGCGATACCTACCCGATGACCAAGGAAGGCTATCACGCCTGGCGCACCGGACTGTACTCGTTCCAGGCAGACACGGCGGGCGAGTTGATGCGCCAGGCCGGCTATGACGATGCGATGATCGAACGCGTCAAGAAGGCGGTGGGCAAGCGCGGCATCAAGAGCAATCCGGAAACGCAGATGCTGGAGGATGTCGCCGGCCTGGTCTTCATCGAGCATTACATGCTGGCCTTCGCGCAAAGCAAGCCGGATTACGATGAAGCGAAATGGCTGGAGATCATCCGCAAGACGTGGAAAAAGATGTCGAAGAACGCCCAGGCTTTTGCCCTGTCCGGCAAGCTCAAGCTGCCTGAGCCCCTGGTGCCGCTGATCACCAAGGCAATCAGTTAATCGCTGCGGTGCGGGCGGATGCGCTTCACTCCGCCCATTCCTTCACCCACCCTGCCGTTCCCTTCTGGATGAACTCGATCGGGTAGCCGTCCGGGTCCTCGATGAAGGCGATCACCGTGGTGCCGTGCGACATCGGCCCGGCCGGGCGCAGCACCTTGCCGCCTTTCGCCGCAACGGCGTCGCACGTGGCGTAGGCATCGTCGACCTCGATGGCGATGTGCCCATACCCGCTGCCGACCTCGTATTTGTCCACGCCCCAGTTGTAGGTCAGTTCGAGCACCGCTGCCTTGTCCTCGCTGTCGTAGCCGACAAAGGCGAGGGTGAACTTGCCGTCCGGGTAGTCCTTGCGCCGCAGCAGCTTCATGCCGAGAACGTGAGTGTAGAAATCGATCGAGCGATCAAGATCGCCGACGCGCAGCATGGTGTGCAGGAGTCGCATGATTTCAGACCTGGAAAAGAGAGACGCTCATTGTGCGCAACTCGGCACGCCTTGCCAACGCATCGGGACACAGTTCGGCGACCTGCGCCCAGAAGCGCGGCGAGTGGTCGAGGTGGACCAGATGCGCCAGCTCGTGCGCGGCGACGTAGTCGATCAGCGTGAGCGGCGCCTGCACCAGCCGCCAGTTGAGCCGAATGTGGCCGCGCCGGGTACAGCTGCCCCATTGCGTCTGCGCGTTGGACAGGGCGAAGCGGCTGGGGGCGCGCCCCAGTTTCGGCACAATGCGCGCCAGCCTCCAGGCCAGCAGGCGTTCGGCCCGGTCATGCAGCCAGGCGCGGATCAAGGCGCCGGTATCGGCATCCGGCGGCGCATGAACGCGCAGCGTGGACCCATGGCGCCGGATGTCGACGAACAGCGAGGCACGGATGTCGAGGGCGAGCGCGCGGCCGAGATAGCGCACCTCAGCCGCGGATGCAGCAAGCGGCTGCGGCGCGCGCGCCTGCATGCGGGTCCAGGCGCGATCCAGCCAGTCGTGCTGCTGCCGCACGTAGGACTCGATTTCGGCGCGCGGGGTCCAGCTCGGCGCATGGATGCGCACTTCGCACCGCGTGACGGTCAGTCCCAGCGTGCGGCGACGGCGCGAGCGGCGCAGCTGATACGGCACCGCCGCGCCGCCAATCTGCAGGACGCCGCTATTGGTGTGCGGCAGCAGGGGGCAGCCTCGTCATTTCGGTTTCGATCCAGGCTTCCACCGCGCGCGTAAGTTCGGCCGCGCTCTTGCCGGCGGGGTCGATCGCCGGGCCGATGCGCACGGTAATGGTGCCGGGACGCTTGATGAAAGCGTTCTTCGGCCACACTTCGCCGGCGTTGTGCGCCACCGGCACGATGGGCGCGCCGGTTTCCGCCGCCAGCCAACTGCCGCCGATGCCGTAGCGGCCTTTTTCGCCGGGCGCCACGCGCGTGCCTTCGGGAAACACCAGCACCCAGAATCCCTGCGCCAGCTTGTCCTTGCCCTGAGCGACGATCTGCCGGAGCGCCTCGCGCCCGGCGCCGCGGTCGATGGCAATGGGCGAGAGCATGCGGAATGCCCAGCCGAAAAACGGCACCTTCAGCAACTCCTGCTTGATCACCGGCGAGACCGGCGGGAACAAACACAGAAACGCCACCGTTTCCCAGGCCGACTGATGCTTGGCA
This sequence comes from Thiobacillus sp., assembly GCA_035710075.1. Classification (GTDB taxonomy): domain Bacteria; phylum Pseudomonadota; class Gammaproteobacteria; order Burkholderiales; family Thiobacillaceae; genus Thiobacillus. The sequence goes on along the minus strand of DASTEA010000198.1, from coordinate 1,241 downwards.
AGAATGATGGCCGGCTGCGCCGGCAGGTTTTCCCGCCCCTCCACCACATAGCGGATGCCGAGCACCCGGCCCGCCAGCCAGATCACGGTGTGGTTGTAGCCGGTAATCAGCCGGTAGCGCGCGTGCGCCGGGAACGGGAAGCTGAGCAGCGCAACCAGGCTAAAAAGAATCGTCAGCACGGTCTGCAGGACCGCGAAAATCACCGAGCGGATCAGGTTCATGCCGCAGCTTTGAGCAGGTATTCGACGGCCTCGCTCAAGTCGGCAAACACCGGCGTGTCCTCAGGCAAGCCACCCGCCGCCAGGGTTTTCTCGCCCTTGCCGGTTTTGACCAGCACAGGGCGCGCGCCCACGCTTGCGGCCGCAAGCAGGTCGCGCAGCGAATCGCCGACGGCGGGCACGTTCTGCAGGTTTTGGCCATAGCGCGCAGCGATTTCATCCAACAGACCCGACCTGGGCTTGCGGCAATCGCAGTTCATGTCGGCCGCATGCGGACAATAAAACACCGCTTCGATGCGCCCACCCGCCTGCGCCGCCGCCTTGTGCATCTTGGCGTGGATCGCGTTCAGCGTCGCCATCTCGAACAGCCCGCGCGCCAGCCCGGATTCATTGGTGGCCACCACCACCCGCCAGCCCTCGCGCGTCAGCCGCGCGATGGCTTCCAGGCTGCCGGGAATGGGCTTCCATTCATCCGGTGACTTGATGAACTGGTCGGAGTCAAAATTGATGACGCCGTCGCGGTCGAGAATGATGAGCTTCATGGCGAAACCTCGGAACGGTGGCTGGGCGCGCTCGATGCTGCGACCGGACAAGTGCTTGGCGCAAAGCGCCGACGCGGCAGGCGCGTGCCCGCAAGGCGAAGCGGCAAAGCCAGGCGCCTGGCCAGGCGTGCCGACGGGTGCGTAGCGCACCGGCCCGGCAGGAGGGGTACTGAGGCTCGAGTCATGCTGCTCATGCGACGTCCATGCAAAGGAGAGAAGCGGTCAACTGCCGCCCCAAGGGTCCATATTACGCCGCCAGCCGCGACAAGTCCGCCACCCGGTTCATGGTCTGGTGCAACTGGTTCAGCAGCGCCAGCCGGTTGGCCTTCAGCACGGGATCGTCGGCGTTGACCATCACCTGATCGAAGAAGGCGTCGACCGGGGCTTTCAGCGCGGCCAGCGCCTGCAGCGACGCGGTGTAGTCGCCCGCGGCAAACGCCGCATCGGCGCGTGGCGCGATGTCGGCGAGCGCGGCAAACAG
>DASTEA010000197.1:0-2044 GCA_035710075.1 Thiobacillus sp. | reverse complement strand
CGGGAGTTGTATGAATCCATGGCGCGCGAACTGGCGTTCGAGCCGCGCCGAAATGAAAGGGCTTGAGCATGCGTGACGACGACATTCTCATCGGCAGTCTGATGGAGGATTCCTGGTTGACCCTGGAGCAGGTGGCCGCCGCCTGCATGGTGGAACCGACCTGGCTCATCCGCCATATCGAGGAAGGCCTCTTCCCCTGTGCCGAAAGCGTGGCGGATACCTGGCGCTTTTCCGGAGCGAGCCTGCTGCGCGCGCGACGGATGCGGCAATTGGAGCGCGATTTCGATGCAGTCCCGGAACTGGCCGCCCTGGTGGCCGACCTGCTGGAAGAAATGGACGCGCTGCGCGCGCAGCTGCGTTAAACGGAGGATCAGACATGGAAACAGAAACCCACATTCAGGCACATGCTGGTATCCGCGCCGATACGGCGGCCGCGCAACCGACGAAAAAAGCCAGGAAGCGATTGAGCATGCACGATGGCATCGCGGTCTGGTGCGACTGCTGCTCGTGCGCGGCTGAACCCTATTGGCTTGCCGTGGCCGAGGAAATGGGAATCGACCTTGGCAGCGATTACGAGGACGAGGATCCGGAATCCGCAGCCAAGCCTTGAGCACGCGGCATCCGCAGCCCTCAGAGCGCCAGTTCGTCCTCGGCCTGAATCAGCGCCTGCGCCAGTCGCAAGCCGCTTTCCCACGCACGTTCGACCCCCGCACCGGCGATACCGTCGCCAATCAGGGCGACCCGGTTTTCGCGATCGCCCAGCCAGAAGCCGCCGATCGGGGATTCCGGCTGGGCATGGCGCCACAGGCGGGTCGCCTCGATCTCAACCGGCCACGGCAGTCCCAGCAAGCCCATCAAGGCCGAGGCTGCGCGGGTGCTGGCTTCTTCGACCGAGGCTTCGAGGTAGGTTTCGGCAAATTCGTGGCTGCTGTGCACCGCCCACAGGTCGGGGCCGCCGGAGGTCTGGCGCACCGCCAGATCCAGCAAATGGTCGTCGAACTGGATGACATCCGCCGCGGGCCCGCCTTGCCAGCGCACCAGGAACGACCAGATCGGGCGATAACGCACCTCGCCCAGGCGTTCGAGCAATAGCGGCAGCGCCTCGAGCATGGGAATGGCCTGTGGGGCGGGCACGCTGCAGATGATGCAGTCGTAATCGCCCAGCACCTGGCCGTTTTCCAGGGTGATGGTGCGCGGCTGCAGGGTGGCTACGCGTGCCAGCGTGTGCAGGCGCGCTCCACCCAGCAGTTGGTGCACCAGTTGCGAGGGTTCGATGGTTGGCCGGTAATGGTTTTGTAGCTGCACCTTCGACCACGACAGGTTGGCGCGCCCTTGCAGGACATCGCCCCGCACCGGGGCCAGCCAGCCCTGGCGCACCCAGTCGCGCAACTGACTGCGGAAGGGATCACGCCGGGCCGAAATAAAGGGACTTCCCAGCGTGGCCCAGCCTTGTTCCAGGTGCCGGGTCGACAAACGTCCGCCCGCACCGTGAGCCTTCTCGAAAATGTCGACGTCCCAGCCTGCCGCTGCGAGCGTTCCCGCACAATTGGCACCGGCGATTCCCGCGCCAACGATGCCTGCCCGATGTCTTGCCATACTCTTGCTTTCCTTGTGGTGACGTGCGAGATGTTCATTGAGCCGCGCGGCGGCATGCCCTGGAGGCCGCTGCGGGATGGGCCGGCAGCAGCAGCAGCCAGGCGAAATCAACCGCCGACTCTATCAGTAAAGTCCAGCTCCCCCCAAACCGGCGCTCAGCCGAGTGTCTTTTGCATCGCCACGTGCGCGATGCCCGCCTCTTCGTAGTCGTCCCCCACCGCGACGAATCCTGCGCGTGCATAAAACGCGGCGGCGTGCGTTTGCGCGCTGAGCCTGAGCACGGCGTGTCCGCGCGCCTGCGCCGCGTTCTGGGCTGCCGCCAGCAAGGCTCGGCCGACGCCACGGCCGCGCCAGGCCGGCAGCACCGCCATGCGGCCGATGTGGCCGTCGGGCAGCAGGCGGGCGCAGCCGATGGCCCGTCCCTGATCGTCAACGGCGAGCAGCTGCA
>DASTEA010000196.1:0-4205 GCA_035710075.1 Thiobacillus sp. | reverse complement strand
GGCGTCGCCCGACAGTAGGTGCAGGCGCAGCCCCTGCTGGCGCAGCGCGGCGAGCGCGGCGGGGGCATCCGCGCGCGGCGTGTCGGCCAGCGCGAACCAGGCGATCAGTTCGTTCTCTTGCGCCAGCGCGACCCAACTCTGGTGCCCGTTTCCTGGGTGCTCGCCGCCGCCGCTTGATTCCGGCGTGCCGGGTGGTGCCGCCGGCGTCTCGCCGGCGGCGACATAACACGGCGAACCCAGGCGGTACGTGCGGCCGTTGATCCTGCCCTCGACGCCGCGTCCAGGCGTATTGCGGACCTCGCTGGCGGTGATGCCTGCCGATGCGGCTTCGCGCAGCGCGCGCGCGATAGGATGTTCGGAACCTGCTTCGAGCGCGGCAGCCATCTGGCTGACATCTTCGGCGCTGCGCCCGCCCAGCGACACCACGCGGCGCACCGACAGGCGGCCGTGGGTGAGCGTGCCGGTCTTGTCGAACACCAGGTCGGTGGCGCGCGCCAGCGTTTCCAGCGCGTGGCCGCGCGTGGTCAGCAGGCCCAGCCGGGTGAGCCGGCCGGTGGCGGTGGTGAGCGCGGCGGGGGTGGCCAGCCCCAGCGCGCAGGGGCAGGTGACGACGAGGATCGACACCACGATCCACAGCGTGCGGGACGGATCGATGAGGTACCACGCCAGGCCCACGACAAACGTAATCAGCAGCAGCAGGCCGACGAACCAGGCGGCGGCGCGGTCGGCCAGCTGGCCGATGCGCGGCTTTTCGCTCTGCGCACGGTCCAAGAGGCGCACGATCGACGCCAGCCGGGTGTCGGCGCCGAGCTTGTCGACCCGCACCACCAAGGGGCTCGCCTGGTTGAGGCTGCCGCCGACCACTTTCGACTGCACGCTCTTCGACACCGGCAGCGATTCGCCGGTCAGCATCGCCTCGCTCACCGCGCTGTCGCCCTCGACCACCTCACCGTCGGCGGGCAGCGTTTCGCCGGGGCGCACCAGCACGTGGTCGCCCACCGCCAGCCGCACCACCGGCACCTGCTCCTCGTCGCGCGCCGGCCAGTTGGGCAGCCGCGTGGTGGCGGCGGGGATGAGCTTGACCAGTTCCTCCACCGCGGCACCGGCGCGGCGGCGCGCGTTCATTTCGAGGAAGCGTCCGGTCAAGAGCAAGAAGATGAACATGGTGACCGAGTCGTAATACACCTCGCCCTCGCCGGAAAAGGTGCTGTAGACGCTGGCGGCGAAGGCGGTGCCGACGCCCAGCGCGACCGGTACGTCCATTCCCAGCATGCGCCGCTTGAAATCGCGCCAGGCGCCGATGAAGAAAGGCCACGCCGAATACATCACCACCGGGATGGTGAGGATCAGGCTGGCCCAGCTCATCAAGAGCCGGATGTCGTCGGTCATGTCGGTGGCGCTGTAGGTCGGCAGCGCATACATCATCACCTGCATCATGCCGAGCCCGGCGATCGCCAACCGCTTGATCGCGCTGTTGCGCTCGCGCCGGTGGATGTCGTCGGAGCGGCCGGGGTCGAACGGGTGGGCGATGTAGCCGATGTCGGACACCGCCTTCAGGATGGCCGACAACTGAATGCGGCTGTTGTCCCAGCGCACCCGAGCGCGCCGGGTGGCGTAGTTGATCTCGACCGACAGCACGCCGGGCAGCCCGGCGATATGGCGCTCGTTGAGCCAGATGCACGCGGCGCAGACGATGTTCTCCAGGATCAGCGCGGCCTCGCGGATGTGCTCCGTTTCGACCCGGACGAAGCTTTCCTGGATTTCAGGCAGGTCGTACAGGCCCATCTGTGCCAGCTCGGCCTCGGCCTGCTGGGGCGTGGCGGGCAGCACGGTGCGGTGGGTGTAATACGCGCCCTGGCCGCTGTCGATGATGGTCTGCGCCACCGCCTGGCAGCCGCGGCAGCAGGTCTGTTTCGTTTGGTTTTCGAACTGGATCGGGTAGTGGGCGCCGTCCGGCACCGGCAGGCCGCAGTGAAAGCAGCCCGAAAAAGAAGGGGCGTCCGTGAGTCCAGGAGAGGTGCTCACGAATCGCCCCGCAGGAAAACGCCATCACGCGACAGGCCCGGGAGAGAGGTCGGACCGGTCGCCGGCGTCGGGCACAGCTTTTTTGCAAAACCCGCAACCGCGATCCCGAACCATCGGGTGGATGGCAGGGCTGGCGAGCAGGACGCCGAGGCTTGTGGCTTCAGCGTCGATGCGGATTTTGTTGACGTCGTGTTCGGTATGGCCATTCTTCCCTACTGCAATGTCTACGGCCTGAAATGCGACCCGAGGGGGTTCTCTCGGGGTCAAGCCGTTAAACCGGCATTATAAAAGAGAGTGGGTTTGAGCCCGAGCTCGCTTCGTCCAGCCGTTCCAAAGCATGTTAGCAGTATTGAAGATGCGCATATCATAATATAGTGACACTGGCGGATGCAAGCCGAATTGAATCCGCTACCATGGCCTCATGAGCGAACGCCTCACACGTGCCCCATTCTTTCCTCCGGTCGAGACCGCGCTCTCCGAGCCGAACGGCTTGCTGGCCATGGGCGGCGACCTGTCGGTGGCGCGCTTGCTGGAGGCCTACCGCCACGGCATTTTTCCCTGGTTCAGTCCCGGCGAGCCGATCCTGTGGTGGAGCCCCGACCCGCGCATGGTGCTGGTGCCGGGCGAGGTGCGCGTCACCCGTTCGCTCGCCAAGCGGATGCGCAATGCCGGGTTCGAGCTGCGCGTCGACACCGCGTTTGCCGAGGTGATGCGCGCCTGCGCCGCGCCGCGCGAGGGGGAATCCGGCACCTGGATTTCACCGGCGATAGTGGCCGCGTATTGCCGCCTGTTCGAGGCAGGCTACGCGCATTCGGTGGAGACCTGGCACGACGGGAAGCTGGTGGGCGGCCTCTACGGCGTGGCGATCGGCCGCATGTTCTACGGCGAATCGATGTTCAGCCGCGAACCCGACGCCTCCAAGGTCGCGCTGGTGCGGCTGGCGCAGCAGCTGCAGCAGTGGGAATTCGGGCTGATCGACTGCCAGATGGAAACCCCCCATCTGGCCAGCTTGGGCGCCCGCACGATGCCGCGCGCGGCATTTACAGCAAGGGTGGCGGAGTTGGTAAAATGGCCCCATCGCCCCGGGCCGTGGACGTTCAACCTTTAATGCACCCGACTGAACCGCCGCTCCAGCGCATCCAGTTTTACCTGACCGCGCATTACGACTGCAGCTATCTGCCGGGTCGGCAGGCGCGCTCGCAGGTCGCCACCCCCACCCACCTGATCGACAACCACGCCTACAGCGCGCTGATTCGCGCCGGCTTCCGCCGCAGCGGCCAGTTCACCTATCGGCCGCACTGCGAGCACTGCCATGCCTGTGTGCCGGTGCGGGTCGAGGTGGCCGGCTTCGCGCCCAACCGCACCCAGCGCCGCTGCCTCAAGCGCAACCGGCAGCTCAGCGCCCGTTTTCTGCCGCTCGATTTCAAGGAAGAGCATTACGCGCTGTATCGCAGCTACCTCGGCAGCCGCCACGCCGGCGGCGGCATGGACCGCGACGGCCCCGACCAGTACACGCAGTTTCTGCTGTCGTCCAACGTCGACAGCGTGATGGCCGAATTCCGTGACGGCGACACGCTGGTGATGGTCTCGGTCATCGACCAGGTCGAGGATGGCCTGTCGGCGGTCTACACTTTCTTCGACCCCGCGCGCGAGCAGGACAGCCTCGGCGTCTACGGGGTGCTGTGGCAGATCGAACTGGCGAAGCGGCTCGAACTGCCCTATCTCTACCTCGGCTACTGGATCGCCGAGAGCCGCAAGATGGCCTACAAGAAGCAGTACCCGCCGCTGCAAGGGCTGGTGGATGAGCGCTGGCAGCTGATATAACCTGGCACAACCGACTGCGCGTGATGGCGTGTGGCACTGTGGGAAGGGCGCCCGCTTCGCGCCGAGCAGGGCGGATAATGGGAACGCACGGCCTTGGCGGGCTGGAAGGCAGGATTCTCCATTTTGAGCCGCCTCCTTGGTTGCGATTAAATTAAATGCGACTGAGGATAAAACGTGGTGCTAGCAAACCCCAGTCAAATACAGACAGCTTTCCGGAAATGAACTACCCGAATTCCAATACAAGATGGTCGCATCCAGGCGTGTTTCTGACCGCTGTGTGCATGCTGCTCGGCGGCTGTGCGCTGACAGTCAGCCATCCCAGGGCGCTGCGTCCGCTCGACAGCTTCGTTCCGCTG
>DASTEA010000195.1:0-11050 GCA_035710075.1 Thiobacillus sp. | reverse complement strand
AGTTCGGCCGCCTTGTCGGTGGCTTCCCAGGTGAAATCCGGCTCCTCGCGGCCAAAATGGCCGTAGCTCGCGGTGCGGGAATAGATCGGCCGCATCAGGTCGAGCATCTGGATGATGCCTTTGGGACGCAGGTCGAAGTGCTTCTCGATCAGCTCGACGATCTTGGCTTCGGGGATCTTGTGGGTGCCGAAGGTGTCGACCATCAGCGAGGTCGGCTTGGCGACGCCGATGGCGTAGCTCACCTGTACCAGGCACTTGTCGGCCAGACCAGCGGCGACGATGTTCTTCGCCACGTAGCGCCCGGCGTAGGACGCCGAGCGGTCGACCTTGGACGGGTCCTTCCCGGAGAACGCGCCGCCGCCGTGCGGGGCCGCGCCACCGTAGGTGTCGACGATGATCTTGCGGCCGGTGAGGCCGGCGTCGCCCATCGGCCCGCCCACCACGAAGCGCCCGGTGGGGTTGACCAGATAACGCGTGTCGGCGGTCAGCATGCCTTTCGGCACCACCGGCTTGATGATCTCCTCGATCACCGCCTCGGTCAGCACGGCGTGCGAGACTTCGGGATGGTGCTGGGTCGACAGCACGACGGTATCGATCGAATGCGGCTTGCCGTCGACGTAGCGGATCGACACCTGCGACTTGGCGTCCGGGCGCAGCCACGACAGGCGGCCGTCCTTGCGCAGTTCGGACTGGCGCTCGGTCAGGCGGTGCGCAAGGTGGATCGGCATCGGCATCAGCACCGCGGTTTCGTTGCAGGCGTAGCCGAACATCAGGCCCTGGTCGCCGGCGCCCTGGTCGAGGAACATGCCCTCGCCCTCGTTCACGCCCTGCGCGATGTCGGGCGACTGCTTGCCGACGGTGACCATCACCGCACAGGTGTTGTAGTCGAAGCCGACTTCGGAAGAATCGTAGCCGATGCGCTTGATGGTCTGGCGCGCGATCTGGTTGAAGTCGACGACCGCCGAGGTGGTGATTTCGCCGGCAATGACGCACAGGCCGGTGGTCAGCAGCGTCTCGCACGCCACGCGCGCATGTTTGTCCTGGGTTAGAATCGCGTCGAGTACCGCATCCGACACTTGATCCGCCATCTTGTCGGGGTGACCTTCCGATACCGACTCAGACGTGAAAATGAAATCCTTTTGCATGACAGCTCCTGTTGCCCCGGTTAGCGACTGCGCGACCGGCTCGGGGGACAAACAGAGCGGCGACGCTTTAGCTGTATTTGTATCCCGCCCGCAAGTTGTCAAGATTAACGCGGCGGCTCCAGCCTGGATGGTTCACCAATTGACGCTCGCGCGCGCGCGCATTCGTGAAACAACCAGGCCGGCATTGTGCCGCGCCACCTCCCCGGCCGTCAATCCCGTGACGCCGCAATGATGTTCCTGCTCAAGCTGCTGGCGCGCCTGCCGCTGCCCGTGCTGCACGGCATCGGCATCGTGCTGGGCTGGCTGATCTACTGGGCGCCGGGCCGCTATTCCGCACGCCTGCGCAACAATGTGTTCGCCAGCGGCCTGTGCACGCCCGGCCGCGACTGCAAAAACTTGCTGCGCCAAAGCATCAGTGAAGGTGGCAAGGCGATCATGGAATTGCTGCCCTTATGGCTATGTGCGGATAATCAGATGCTGAAGCTGGTCAAGGGCACCAGCGGGTGGGAACACATCGACGCCGCGCGGGCCGCGGGCAAGGGGGTGATGCTGATTGCACCTCACATCGGCTGCTTTGAAATCATTGGCCAGTATTTCGGTTCGCTTCATCCTTTCACCATCATGTACAAACCCTCGCCGCAACCGCTGCTGAATGCGCTGATGCTGAGCGGCCGCCAGCGCAGTCAGACGAAGTTGGTGCCGACCGATATGTCGGGCGTGCGCGCCCTGCTGGCGGCACTCAAGCGCCGCGAGGGAATTGGCATCCTGCCCGATCAGGTGGCCAGCAGCGGCGACGGCGTGTGGGCGCCGTTCCTGGGCCGCCCGGCCTACACACCGACGCTGGTCGCCAGCCTGCAGCGCAAGACCGGTGCGGCGGCTTTTTTCGTCGCGGCCGAACGCCTGAACTGGGGACGCGGTTACCACCTGCATGTGTATCCTCTGGACGGTACGCTGCCGGAGGGGAAAACCGCCGCCGCCCTGCACATCAACCAGGGGGTAGAGGCGGTGATACGCCACTTCCCTGCGCAATACATGTGGAACTACAACCGCCACAAGCGCCCGGGCGGCGTCGCGCTTCCCGACGCGCCCGCCGCATGATTTCCGCCGTGCTGATGCCATTTCTCAAACTGCTGGCACGTCTTCCGCTCCCTTTGCTGCACGGCCTCGGTATCGTGCTGGGCTGGCTGATTTATTTGGCGCCCAGCCGCCATTCCGCACGCCTGCGCAGCAACCTGTTCGAAAGCGGCCTGTGCGCGCCCGGCGCCGATTGCCGGCGCCTGCTGCGCCAGGCCATCGGCGAGTCAGGCAAGGCCATCCTCGAACTGCTGCCCGTGTGGCTGCGCCCGTACGACAAGGTGCTGAAACTGGTCAAGGGCACGCGCGGGTGGGAACACATCGAAGCCGCGCGCGCCGCCGGCAAGGGGATCATCGTCATCGCACCGCATATCGGCTGCTTCGAGATGATCAACCAGTATTCCGCCGCGCGGCACCCCTTCACTGCCATGTACAAGCCACCGCGCCAGTCGGTGCTGGACGCGCTGATGCTGTCAGGACGCCAGCGCGGCCAAGCCACGCTGGTGCCGACCGACCTGTCGGGTGTGCGTGCCCTGCTGACGGCGCTGAAGCGCCACGAAGCCGTCGGCATCCTGCCCGACCAGGTGGCGACCGGCGGTGACGGCGTGTGGGCGCCGTTCCTGGGCCGTCCAGCCTACACGCCGACGCTGGTCGCCAGCCTGCAGCGCAAGACCGGCGCCGCGGCTTTTTTTGTCGCCGCCGAACGCCTGAGCTGGGGGCGCGGCTATCGACTGCATGTGACGCCCGTGGACGATGGCCTGCCGGCAGACAAAACCGCTGCCGCCGTCCGCATCAACCAGGGGGTGGAGGATGTGGTGCGACGCTTTCCTGCGCAATACATGTGGAGCTACAACCGTCACAAGCGACCGGGCGGCATCGCGTTCCCGGATGGCCAGGCCAAAACATGAGCACCCTGCTGCGCCCTTCGCTGTGGCCCGCCTGGCTGGGCATGGGTTTCCTGTGGCTGCTGCACTGGCTGCCGTTTTCAGTGCAGGCGGCCATCGGCAATGCGCTGGGGGCGCTGCTGGCCAGGTTGCCCGGCAAGCGTCGCCATATCGGCGCCACCAACCTGGCGCTGTGCTTTCCCGAGGCCTCGCCGCGCATGCGCCGCCGCTGGCTGCGCCAGACGTTCCAGGCGTCGGCACGCGCGATGCTCGAACACGGCGTGTTGTGGTGGGGATCGGAAGCGCGGCTGCGCCGCCTGGTCCGCATCGACAACCCCGAAGCCGCGCTGGGCGACGGTGAGCGGCCGGTGATCTGGCTGGCGCCGCATTTCGTCGGACTCGACATGGGCGGCTTGCGCCTGAGCATGGACCACCGGGCCGCCTCGATGTACGCGCCGGCCAGGAACCCGGTTTCCGACCGGATGATGCTGCACGGTCGCTCGCGCTTTGCCTCCCCGCTGCTGATTTCGAAGGCGGACGGCATCAAGCCCGTGCTGAAGGCGCTGAAGGACCACCTGCCCTTCTATTACCTGCCCGACCAGGATCAGGGCAGGAACAACGCCGTGTTCGTGCCCTTCTTCGGGGTGCCGGCTGCCACCCTCTCGGCGCTGCCGCGGCTCGCCAAACTCACCGGCGCGCAGGTCATCCCCGTCATCACCCGCCAACTGCCCGGCGGCCGGGGCTATGCCGTGCGTTTCTATCCGCCGTGGGAGAACTTCCCCAGCGCCGACCTGGAAGCCGACGTCGCCCGCATGAATTCCTTTATCGAGGACCGCATCCGTGAGATGCCGCCACAGTACCTGTGGCTGCATCGCCGCTTCAAGACCCGCCCCGAGGGCGAACCCAGCCTATATGAATGAAGCGCAACCCAGCCTGCACCGCCTGAGGCCGCAGGAAGCCGAGGCCGTCAGCGCGCTGGCGCGCGTCATCTGGCAGGCGACCTACCCGCCGCTGATCTCGCAGGCGCAGATCGACGCCATGCTGGCCGATCGTTATGCGCCCGCGCGGATACGCGAACAGCTGGACGATCCGCGCCAGGCCTGGTGGGTGGCGCGACGGGACCATGCGCTGGCGGGTTTTGCCCACGCCCTCCTCGACGACGAGCAGGGCTGCAAGTTCGACAAGCTCTACGTGCATCCGGACCAGCAGCGCCGCGGTATCGGCGCCGCGCTGCTGCGCGAAGTCGAGGACTGGGCGCGCAGCCATCAAGCCCGCCGCCTGTGGCTGCAGGTCAACCGCGGCAATACGCAGGCGATCCGCGCCTACACGAAATACGGGTTCCGCATCGTCGACTCGCGCGTGTTCGACCTCGGCGGCGGCTTCGTCATGGACGACCACGTGATGGAGCGTTCGCTGTGACCTTCACGAACCCCGACGACGACGCCCTGCGTGCGCTGCTGAAAAGCGTCAAGACCATCGCCGTGGTCGGCCTGTCGCCGAAGCCCGCGCGCCCGAGCTACCGGGTGGCGCAGGCCATGCAGCGTTACGGCTGCCGCATCGTTCCGGTGCGCCCGCTGGCGGATCACGTGCTGGGCGAGAAGGCCTACGCAAGCCTCGCCGACATTCCGTTCAAGGTCGACCTGGTCGACGTGTTTCGCGCCGCCGAGCACGTGCCTGCTATCGTCGAGCAGAGCCTGGCGCTACACTTGCCAGCTATCTGGATCCAGGAAGGCATCGTCCATGAGGCCGCCGCGCGGCAGGCGCAGGCCGGCGGCATGACGGTGGTGATGGACCGCTGCCTCTTGAAGGATTACGTCAGGTTGATGACTGCATGAACACCCACCAGCGCGCACGCGTGCGCTTCACCAAGATGCACGGCCTCGGCAACGATTTCGTCGTGTTCGACGGCGTCAGCCAGACCGTCGCGCTCACCCCCGAGCTGTGCCGCCGCATTGCCGACCGCCACTTCGGCGTCGGTTGCGACCAGATCCTGCTGGTCGAGGCGCCCACGCGCGACGACGTCGACTTCCGCTACCGCATTTTCAATGCCGACGGCGGCGAGGTCGAGCAATGCGGCAACGGTGCGCGCTGCTTCGTGCGCTTCGTTCACGAGCATGGCCTCACCGACAAGACCACGATCCGGGTGGAAACATCGTCCGGGGTGATCGAGCCGCGCCTGCTCGACAACGGCCAGGTCACGGTCGACATGGGGGCGCCGCGTTTTGCGCCGGCCGACATTCCGTTCGCGGCCGAAGCCGAGGCGCCGACCTATGCACTGAAGGTTGGCCAGCACGTCCTCGACCTCACGGTGCTGTCGATGGGCAACCCGCACGCGGTGCTGCGGGTGAACGACCTCGACAGCGCGCCGGTGGACATCCTCGGCGCCGCCATCGAATCGCATTCGCGCTTCCCGCAGCGGGTCAACGCCGGCTTCATGCAGGTGCTGACCCCACACGACATCCGCCTGCGCGTGTTCGAACGCGGCGCCGGCGAGACCCTGGCCTGCGGCACCGGCGCCTGCGCCGCGGCGGTCGCGGGCATCCGCCAGGGCTGGGTGAAAAGCCCGGTCAGCGTGCATACCCGCGGCGGCGATCTGGTCATCGAGTGGGCGGGCAAGGGCCAGCCGGTTTACATGACCGGGCCGGCTGAAACCGTATTTGAAGGGGAGATCGAACTCTAATGAACATGCAACCCACCACCCTGGACGAACAGGCCATCGCCGAGTATCTGACCCGGCACCCGAATTTCTTCAACGACTTTCCCACCCTGCTGGCGGAGCTGCACATCCCGCATCCGCACGGCACCCACGCGGTGTCGATGAGCGAGCGCCAGCTGATCGCGATGCGCGACAAGGTGCGGATGCTGGAAAACAAGCTGGCCGAACTGATTCAATTTGGCGAAGAAAACGACGGCATTTCCGAGAAGCTGCATGCGCTGACGCTGGCGCTGCTGGCGGCGCGCACGCCGCAGGACATCGTCGCGGCGCTGGCGCTCCATCTGCGCGAAGGCTTTGCGGTGCCGCACCATGCCCTGCGCGCATGGAACCTTGCAGCAGGCAGCGTGCCCGCCTTGGCCGATCCTGTATCGCAAGCCGTGCGCGACAGCGTGGCCGCGATGGCGCAGCCGGTGTGCGGCGCGCTGGCGGTGACTGACGCCAGCGACTGGTTCGGCGAAGTGTCGCCGCACCTGCGCGCCTTTGCCTGCATTCCGCTGCGGCCGGCGCCTGCTGCCGCACCCGCCGGCCTGCTGGTACTGGCCTCGGAAGAGGCCAAACGCTTCTACCCCGGCATGGGCACGCTGTATCTCGAACGGCTGGGCCAACTGGTCGGCGCTGCGCTGGCGCGGATGCAGGGGTAAAGCGGCGGTGAGCGCGATCGCTCAATACCTGCAGCACCTCGCCGCCGAACGGCGGCTGTCGCCGCATACGGTCGCGGCCTATCAGCGCGATCTGGCCAATCTCGCCAAACTGACTGCCGGCACGCCGCTGGCCGAACTCACTGTGACCGACATCCGCGGCGCCATCGTCAAGCTGCGCAGCCAGAGCCTGGCGGCCGCCAGCGTGGCACGGCAGCTGTCGAGCTGGCGTGGCTTCTACACCTTTGCCTGCCGCCGCCTCGGCTACATGAACAACCCCTGCACCGGCCTGCGCCCGCCCAAGGCGGCCAAGGCCCTGCCGGACATCCTGTCTCCCGACACCTGCACCCAGTTGCTCGCCGGCCGCGCTGACGGCGACGATGCCCTGGCCGCGCGCGACCGCGCCATGTTCGAGCTGTTCTACTCGTCCGGCCTGCGCCTGTCCGAACTGGTCGGGCTCGATCTCAACGACGTCAATCTGCAATCGGGCGAAGCGCAGGTCACCGGCAAGGGCCGCAAGACCCGCATCGCTCCGGTGGGACGGCAGGCGCTGGCAGCCCTTGCCGCCTGGCTGCCGCAGCGGCAGCCGCTTATGGCCCGCAGCGACTGTCTCCCTGGGGAGACGCGCGACCACACCGCCGCGCTATTCGTCAGCCAGCGCGGCGCCCGCCTCACCCCGCGCAGCGTACAGTTGCGGCTCAACCGCTGGGCGCTGCAGGCGGGGCTCGGCCAGCACGTGCACCCGCACATGCTGCGCCACGCGTTTGCCACCCACGTGCTGCAATCGTCGGGCGACCTGCGCGCAGTGCAGGAAATGCTCGGCCACGCGAGCATCAGCACCACCCAGGTCTACACCCACCTCGACTGGCAACACCTCGCCAAGGTGTACGACCAGGCGCACCCGCGCGCACGCAAGAAAAGCTGACCGTCCCACGGTAGGCAAGCCCCCACACCTGACCCTGTCAAACAGCTTCAGACAATCACGGTGCCGGAAACCCCTTGCGCCGGCGCGGGATAGCGCATCTTCAGACCTTCCAGCGCCTCGATCAGCAGGCGGGAAATCATCAGATTGCGCGCCAGCTTGCTGTTGGCGGGAATCACGTGCCAGGGCGCATGCGCCGTACTTGTGGCCGACAGCGCCGCCTCGTAGGCCGCCATGTAATCGGCCCACTGTTCGCGCACGGCAAGGTCGCCAGGATTGAATTTCCATTGCTTTTCCGGGTCGTCGCGACGTTCTTCCAGGCGTTTCTTCTGCTCGTCCTGCGAGATGTGCAGATAGAGCTTGAGGATGGTGGTACCGGTTTCCGCCAGCATGCGTTCGAAGTCGTTGATCTGGCGATAGCGGCGCTTGCATTCGGCGATGTCGATCCAGCCGTTGACGCGGGTCACCAGCACATCCTCGTAGTGCGAGCGGTTGAAAATGGCGATTTCACCGGCGCCCGGCACATGGTGATGCACCCGCCACAAATAGTCGCGCGCCAGCTCGTGCGGCGTCGGCGCCTTGAAGCCGGCCACCCGAACCCCCAGCGGGTCGACGCCCTGAAACACGTGGCGGATGGTGGAATCCTTGCCGGCGGTGTCCATCGCCTGCAATACGACGAGGAGCTTGTTCTTGCCCTCGGCGTAAAGCAGCTCCTGCAGGGTTTCGAGCCGTACGCGGTATTCATCCAGACGTTCGCGCGCAGCGGATTTCCCCTTGCCGATGATGCCGGTATCGGCGGCGTCCCAGTCGGACAGCTTGACCCGGGTAGCGGGGGAAACGCGGGTGTCGGCAGGCTTCATGTCATCTCATCTGGGGCAATCAGGCGCATCCAGTCGCCCAGCGCCGACTGGATTTCACCCAGGGTGAGATGGCGCATCAGCGCCCGGCTGCCCGGTGCCATCTGGTTCCAGGCGCAGCGCATGCTGCGCAGGTTCGGCTGGTTCGCATCGCGCAAGCGGAACTCGGTGATGAAATACAGAAAGCTCGGATCGCCATCGTCGTCGGCGTGGCGTGCCTTGATCAGCGGCGACTTCACCGCGGCGGCAATCGGGTTGACACTGCGCGTCACCCGCCGCACCTCGAAGCGCCCCGGCTGCAGCGTCTGTGCCTCGGCGCGCACCGTGTTCAGTTCCACCACGCAGAACGGATCGTGCTCCTGCACGCTGTTGCGCGGCACGATCCGGCCGTATTGCAGGCGCACCGTGGCGGCATCCGGCGGAATCGTCAGCGGCCGGTTCAGCTGCACCGTCCAGCCCGTTGAATAGGCGTAATACGGCGAAGCCGGGTCCGGCGATTCAAGTCCGGCACAGCCCCCGAGCAGCAATATCAGTCCAATTCCAATGCGTTTCATCCCGTCTCCTTGCGGCGCATCGCTCCGGACAGCGCGGCAACCGCGAATCAGTTCCGTATTGTTTCAGACGCAATCACTGACGTCATAGCACACGCCTGCAACCCGCGCCCCGCCTGCCGGGTTGCACCTTTGGCGCATGACGTTCAGACTGCGCCCCTTCGCACCGGCGCGTCCGGACGGCAAATTAGCCATTAATTCGACTTATGGAGCGTCTCGATGCCCACCTTAGCCAAACCGACCAAACCCCTCACCGAAGCCGAGCTGCTGAAAATGCCGGCTGCCGCCTATATGAATGCAGACCAGCTGGCGTTCTTCCGCGGCCGCCTCGAAGCCCTGCGCGACGAAATGCTCAGCAACGCCGCCAACACCGGTGCGGCCCTGAAGGAAAACGAGAACTTTGCGGACCCCAACGACCGCGCCTCGATGGAAGAGGAGCACATGCTGGAGCAGCGCGTGCGCGACCGCGAGCGCAAGCAGCTGAAGAAAATCAATTCCGCCCTGAAGCGGATCGACAGCGGTGAGTACGGCTGGTGCGAGGAAACCGGCGACCCCATCGGCCTGCCGCGCCTGTTGGCACGTCCCACCGCAGAATACTCGATCGAGGCGCAGGAACGCCACGAGATGAAGGAAAAGCTGCGCGCCTGATATTCGCAGAAGCGCCCAAGATGGACGCCCCACTTCCCATCACGCTGCTCACCGGCTTTCTCGGCAGCGGCAAGACCACGGTATTGAATCACCTGGTGCGCACCCTGCCGCGCACGGCGATTCTGATGAACGAGTTCGGCGAGGTCGCGCTCGACCACCAGCTGCTGCAGAAGATGGACGGCCCGCTGGCGCTGCTCTCGGGCGGCTGCGTCTGCTGCACGATTTCGGGCAGCCTGTCGCCGACCCTGAAAAACCTGTGGATGGCGCGACAGAAGGGCGACATTCCGGCTTTCGAGCGCGTCATCATCGAAACCACCGGCATCGCGGACCCGGCGCCGGTGCTCGACAACCTGCTGCACGACAACTGGATTCGCGCACGTTTCCGCCTCGACGGCGTGGTGACCACGGTCGACGCCCTGTTCGGCATGGGCCAGCTGGACGAACATTTCGAGGCGGTGAAGCAGGTTGCGGTGGCCGACCGGCTGCTGCTGACCAAGACCGACCTCGCCCCGGCCGCCAGCGTGGCCGCGCTGCGCGAACGGCTGGCGGCGCTCAACCCGGCCGCCGACATCGTGACCGTGACGCATGGCGAACTCGACCCCGCGGCGATCCAGAACCTGGGGCTGTGGAATGCCGCGACCCAGTCGCTGGAAGTGGCGCGCTGGCTGAAGCCGCAGCGTTACCAGCCTGCCCGCGCCGGCAAGCTCGGCGGCAAGCACGCCGCTGCCGTGCACGATGCACGCATCCAGGCCTTCTCCGTGGTGCTCGACGCCCCGCTCGACCGCTACGGCCTGCAGTCGGCGCTGTCCATGCTCACCTCGTTTCGCGCCGAAAACCTGCTGCGCTTCAAGGCCATCGTCAACCTGCAGGACGAGCCGCAGCCGGTGGTGCTGCATGGAGTGCAGCACGTGCTGTATCCCGAGGTGAAGCTCGACGCCTGGCCGGACGACGATCGCCGCAGCCGCTTCGTCTTCATCGTGCGCGACCTCGAAGCCGAATTCGTCGCCAAGCTACTGGCCGATTTCTCGGGCGCGGCACGCAACCCTACCGGGGCGGCGCCATGAACCTCGCGCAAAAAGGCCTGGTCGGCCTGATCCGCGTCTATCAGCTGGCGCTCTCGCCCTGGCTGGGGCGGCAGTGCCGCTACCTGCCGACCTGCTCGGAATACGGCAAGGAAGCGATCGAGAAACACGGCGCACTCAAGGGCAGCTGGCTCGCCGCCAAGCGAATCGGCCGCTGCCGCCCGGGCTGCGACCACGGCTACGACCCGGTTCCCCCGGTCGATCCGCGCAAATAAAATGCGGTTCGTGTTGCCGAGCCGTCTGCTTGCCTGGTTGTTCGCGCTGGCCCTGCTGTTCGGTCAGGTGACCGCGTTCGCGCATGCGTTGAGCCATCTTGATACGCACGATAGCGCGCTGCCCGACAAGGTCTGCGAAGTCTGTGTCGCCCAGGCCAACCTCGGCAGCGCCGCGCCGGCGACGGTGTTCAGCCTGCCCGTCGAGCCCGCCCGCCACACCGGCTTGGCGGCCGTGGCGCACCCGCCCGCCCCCGTATCGACCCACCACGCGCAAGCCCGCGCGCCGCCTGACGCCATCTGAAATCCGGACCTGAAGCC